>NZ_JBSWYH010000003.1:0-235958 GCF_056161025.1 Roseibium sp. AWQ4_254 | reverse complement strand
CGGTCAACCAGACCGGGTCGCGCGATGCGCTGCGCCGTCGAACGGAAACGGAGCATCAAAGAGGCCATGGGCAACTGCGCGTGCTATCCGGCCACCAGTTTGCCGCCTTGGCGCAAACCGCGTTTTTTCCGGAAGCCCCTAAGCGGCGATCAGAATGTGGTCTTCTGCAAGAGCGCTCGTGAACTCCACCCCGCAGCCCGTATCCGTCTGCCGGACGACCCTGGCCTGCAGCTGGCTGCCGTCATCAAAGTCCAAAGTGATACTTTCGCCGATCTCCAACCCTTGCTGAACCTGGATCAAGGCACCGGTCCGGCTGACATCACCGAGCTGAACTGAATGAATGCTGCCATTCTTGCGCGTGAGCGTCACATTGTCCGAAACCGCCTTTCGGGCTGCGCCGCTCCGGTCTTCCACATCCCGTGTGACAGCGCTCAGGAACCGTTCCACCTCTTCTGACAGGAGGGTGCTGGCATCGGACACCAGGTCGGAGGCGGTTTTGACCGCACCGGTTTCCTCCGCCGTCTGCAGCACCGCGCCGGACACGGAAGCCATGCCGGTTTCTGCTTCTCCAGTACTCTCGCTGGCGGATCTTGCAGAGCGGGCAATCTCTTGATTGGCAGCCCGCTGTTCTTCAATGGCTCCGGCGACAGAGCTGGTCAGAGACCGGATTTCCTCAACCTTCTCACCGATATGACCAATGGCCCCCGCCGCGTCCTTTACGGAAGTCTGGATGCCCGTGATCTGGCCGGAGATCTCATCGGTGGCCTTGGAGGTCTGTTCGGCCAGTTCCTTGACCTCGGACGCAACCACGGCAAAGCCACGCCCGGCTTCGCCAGCCCGCGCTGCCTCAATCGTCGCGTTCAGGGCCAGAAGGTTGGTCTGCTCGGCGATATCACGGATCAGATTGACCACGCTGCCAATGTGTTCGGCCGCCTCCGACAGGGTCTGAACATTCTGGTTGCTCGCCTCTGCGGCTTCCACCGTCTCCGTAACGATCCGGGTGGTCGCCTCGGTCTGGTTGGCAATTTCCTGAACGGTCGCAGTCATTTCCTCCGTCGCAGCCGCAACTGCGGCAACATTTTCAGAGGCGTTTCTGGAGGCAGAGCCAGCCTGATCCGTTTCCGAACTGGCATTGTTCGCAAGTTCGCCGAGCGTGTCCGCCGATTGGCGCATCCTGCCCATCTGGTCGGCGACGGTTTCCAGCCGTTCGGACATGGTCCCCTTGAAACCGTTGATCAATTCTTCAAGGAACTTCTGCCGCTGGCGTTCCTTGTCCCGGTCGCCCCGGGCAAAGGCTTCCAGTTTCCGGCGTTCAATGGCGTTGTCCTTGAACACCTGGACCGCCCGGCTCATATCGCCGATCTCGTCCGCACGCTCCGCGCCGGCCAAATCCACATTCACATCCCCGCCCGCAAGCCGGGCCATCACATCCACAAGCCCGGTAATGGGCGTTGTGATCATGCGGGCTGCGAAGAGCCCAACAAAGGCTGCAACAGCGATCAAAAGGCTCCCGACCAGGAACATGCGGTTGCGCATGTCAATCACCGGCGCAATCGCTTCGCTATAGGCCTGCATGGCCAAAAGGAGATAGTGATTGCCGCGATACTCGAACCGGATGGCTTCGACATCCATCAGCTCTCCACGGTGCATCTGCGCATAGCCGAAACTTTCGCCCTTGGCCTTGGCCTCGTCCACAATCGGACCTTCGATCCGGGTTTCCAGAATGTCGTTGACATCAGGCGTATAGGTGCTGTCGTTGCGCATCAGACCGTCTTCACCGATCAGCACAAGCTCCCCGGTTTTGCCCAAGCCCAAAGTGTGGCTCATCAGTTCGTTGATCCTGTCAACCGGCATCTGGAAGGCCAGAACCCCAATCGTCTTGTTGTTCCCATCGATCACCGGATGTGCCATGAAACTGGCCGGCGCATCCGCACTGGGGCCATAAGGCGCGAAATCTTCAAAGGCCACGTCACTATGTGCCGTGATTTTCATCGCGTCCCGATAAACTTCCCCGAGATCGGAGTCCGCCCATTTGCCCCCGCCTGCCTCAAAATTGGTGGCGTAGTCCAGTTCCTTGAAGACGGAATAGATCAGGTTGCCCTTGGTGTCGAAGAGGAAGACATCATAAAAACCTTCATCCTGCTGCAGCTTGTGAAACCAGGGATGAAAGCGGGCATGCACCGCATCATAGGAAGAGCCACTGTCTGCAGCATAGAGCTTGTCTTTCTCGCCTGTCGGGTGGGGGTTGTCCGAGATATAGGCCCGCTGAAGCTCGGCCTCCATATCGGTTCCCGCAGCAGACATCTCCTGCCAGGCCTTGGAAAACGCTTCGACAGCCGAAGCTGTGCCAGGATTTTCCGCAATCAACACGAGCTCACGTTCAATCGTTTCCAGATAGGACCTGATTTCATCAGATCCGGTTTCCGCCGCTGCCAGAAGACGCTGTCTGGTAAGCTCTTCTATGCTGGCGGCCGATGTCATGTAACTGGCAACTCCGATGCCAATACCAACGACCGCAGCTACGCCGGCCACCAAAGCGGGAATCTTTTTGGAAAGTCGCATGTCTTCGTGTCTCCTTCCTCAAGGAGGAATCTAGTCTTTCAAAGAATTTTTCCTTAATCTAAAATCAAGCACCAAAAGAAACATTAACGAAACACATGAGATCGACCCAATAAAATAAGCAATTATGCTCACTTTATTTCAAAATTTCTATAATTATACTATAAGTAAATTTAACTAGGCGCGAACTTACTCGCGGTTTTAAAATAAAGGTCTTTAAACCGTCTCGATGCAGTCCACCAGCGCGCCCCGGTGCTGGATCACGGTTCCAGCCAGTTTCGCTCCGGCCGCCACACTGGAGGACACGGACCCGCTAACCAGATAGTCCGCCAGGAAGGCTGCGTTGAAACTGTCCCCTGCCGCTGTTGTATCGACCACGGTTTGAACTGGAGCTGGCTGGAACCTCTGCCGTTCAGTTTTTGAGGCACAGATCACTTCCTGCGGGCCGTTCTTGACAACGGCCATGCCCGCTCCGGCCGCAAGATACCGGTCCACGCTTTCCTCGGCGTTTGCGTCGCCAAAATAAGTCAGCTCATCCTCAAAGGACGGCATGACAAGGTCACAATGGCTGGCCGCCTCCGTCACACGCGCCCGCATCGTCTGCGCGTTCTCCCAAAGACGCGGCCGCAGATTGGGGTCGAACGCTGTCCTGGCTCCGGCCCGGCGGGCCGCTGCCAGAGCCTCAAAAAAGATCTGCCGGTCCGCGTCCGGCAAAATGGCCAGTGTAATACCGCTGAAATAGATCAGATCGGCACCGGAAAAGCTTTTGTGCAAGAAATCAGCCTGCTCCGCCAGACAGCGGGCCGCTGCCTGAGACCGCCAATAGGCAAAACTGCGCTCGCCGTCTTTCAGCTGGATCATGTAGAGGCCAACCGTCCTGTCCTCCATCCGGTGGATCGCCGAAACATCAAGGTCCGACTCTTCCAGAAAGGCGAGCATCCGGTCCGACACCTGATCCTGACCAACGGCTGTCACATAGCCAACCGTCCAGCCGGCCGGCAGGCATTTACGCGCATACCAGGCGGTATTCAGCGTGTCACCGGCAAAGCCCATGGCATAGGTTCCCTGGCCGGTCGGCGCCATCTCGACCATACATTCTCCAACGGCCAGAAACCTTTTCGACACAACAGCTCTCCTTTGAAACCACCTGAAACTTCAGATTGAGAACCCCGGCTTTTCCGGGATTTAAATCCATTTAAAAGCGGAGTGTGTTCATAGCATGAAACGGGGCCGGGTCAATTCCGGCAACCACTCGCCCCCCCCCCTCACCCAACAAGATCCTATTCGAGCGTGTCCTGAGAACGATGTGCAAGGAGCGTGTCACAGGGCGATGTGGGGCATCGTTCAGGAGGCGCGACACGGCGGAACGCATTCATGCCGTGGCCTCAGGGGCCTTTTTAGGTGAGCTTGGCATCAGGACCGGGAAAGGCACAGGCAGAAGCCCTGCCCAAAACGGGATCACCCGGCTATTTGATGCCCGCGCGCATGAAGCTCTGAACGAACTGGCGCTGGAACAGGAGAAAGGCGATCAGCAACGGACCTGAGGTCATCAGAGTCGCCGCATTGATCACCGACCATTCAATGCCGCTGTCAATGGCAGAAAAGATGCTCAGACCAACGGTGACCGGCCGTGTTTCCACCGAGTTGGTAACAATCAGCGGCCACAGGAAATTGTTCCAGTGGTGGCTGACGGAGACCAGCCCGTAGGCAAGATAGGTCGGTTTGGCGAGCGGAATATAGACCTTCCACAAGACACCGAGAAACGAGGCGCCTTCAATGCGTGCAGCCTCGTCCAGTTCCTTCGGAATGGTCATGAAGGTCTGGCGCAGCAGAAAAATGCCGAAGCCGGAGGCGATATAGGGCAGCGCAATCGCCGGGATCGTATCAACCAGATCCAGCAGGCGCATGGTCTGGTAGTTTTCGACCATCAGGATGTCCGGCATCACCAGAAGCTGCAGCAGCACCAATGCGAAAAAAAGATTGCGGCCCGGGAAGGAAAAACGGGCAAAAGCATAGGCGGCCAATGTGCACAGGAAAAACTGCCCGACCAGGATCATCGTAACCAGCACAAAGGTGTTGAAGAAATATCGCGCAAAGGGGGCCGCAGCCCAGGCGTTGGCGAAATTGTCCAGCGTCAGCGGCGCGAAGAGATCGAACCGGGCTTCATAGGCCGCGGGATGAATGGCGGTCCAGACCGCATAGGCGAGCGGCAGCACCCACAGGATCGCCAAGGCCCAGGCGGCCACCGTGTTCAGGGCCCGGTCAACAATCTGAGAAGCGCCGGTCATTTGTAATGTACCTTGCGGTCAAAGAAGAAGAACTGGCCAATCGCCAGCAGCGACAGCAGCAACAGCAGAGCCACGGTCAGGGTGGCCCCATAGGCCGTCTCCCAGAAGCGGAACGCCACCTCATAGATGTAGAAGAGCAGCAGAGCGGAGGCATTGTCCGGACCGCCATTGGTCAGAATGAAGATGTGGTCCACCAGACGGAAAGAATTAATCACCGCATTCACACTGACAAACAGGGTCGTCGGCATGAGCAGGGGAAAAGTGATCCGCCAGAACACCGTCCAGCGCCCGGCCCCTTCAATCTTCGCCGCTTCCTTCAAAGACACCGGGATGGCCTGCAGGGCAGCCAGATAGAAGATCATGAAGAAACCGGCTTCCTTCCAGACCGTGACGACAATGATGGCATTGAGCGCAGTGTCAGGACTGCCGAGGTAGTTGCTGGCGGGCCAGCCGAACAGGGTGCCCGTGATCTGGTCGAACAGACCGAAACCTGGCGTATAGAAAAACAGCCAGATATTTGCGACCGCAATCAGTGGCAGCACCGTGGGGGTGAAATAGGCCATGCGCACGAAAGACCGTCCGGCCAGCCTGTCATTCACCCAAAGGGCCATGACAATGGCCAGGGCGATGGAAAGCGGGATCGTGCCGGCGGCAAACCAGACATTGTTCCACAAAACCTTCCAGAAGACCGGGTCGTGGAGCATGCGCTCGTAATTGTCGAGCCCGATGAACTTGGCAGCCCGGCGCCCGCGCGGTGTGGAATAGAAACTGTTGATCAGGGTCGCAACGGCGGGAATATGCGTGAAGGCAAACAGAAACACCATTGCCGGCAGCAACAGCAGCCAGCCATAGATCCATTCCCGTTTCACCGTCACAGCGCGCATGTCAACAGCCCGGTTTTTTTAAAAGTCAAAGCCTGTAAAGGCCAGGAACAGAGCGCCGGATCAAAGCCCGGCGCTCCGCGTCTCAGAGCCGCTTAGCGGTATTCGGCCAGAATGGCGTCGGCTTCAGCCTGGGCATCTTTCAAAGCCGTGGCCGCATCCTTGGTGCCGGTGATGGCAGCAGCCAGGGCATCGTTGAAGATGCGCACAACACGCTGGTTCTGGTAGGTGGACAGTTCCGCCTTGGCATAGTCAAGCTGGTCCCGGGCCACCAGAGCCGGCGGGAAGTCAGCCGTATAGGCTTTCATCGTGTCCGTGTCCCAGGTCTCCGGACGCGGCGCCACATAGCCGGTGGCAATGGTCCACTTGGCGGACTGTTCCGGTGCCGTGATCCACTGAACGAATTTCACGGCTGCCGCGCTCTGTTCCTTGGACGCGCCCTTGAACAGATAGAAGTTGCCGCCACCAGTCGGTGCCCCGCGCTGGACCTTTTCCGGCAGCATGGCCACACCGAACTCGAACGGCGCATTGTTGCGCACATTGGTCAGGTTGCCGGTGGAGGTCCACATCATGGCCGTCTGGCCTTCAAAGAACGCTTTCGGTGTTGCACCCCATTCGATGATGCCCGGCGCCATGACCTTGTATTTGGTGCTCAGGTCCACGAGATATTGCAGGGCTTCGACCACTTTCGGATCATCAAAATTGGTCTGGTTGCCTTCCGCATTGGCGAGGGTCGCGCCGTTTTCAATGGCAAGGCCCTGGAACAGCCAGTAGGGGAACCCGGAGGACGGAATGCGCACACCCCATTGGGTGACATTGCCGCTGGCGTCGGTCTTGGTCAGCTTCTTGCCGAATTCAACCATGTCATCCCAGGTTGCCGGGGCAACCTCCGGATCAAGACCGGCTTCCTTGAACGCTTCCTTGTTCCAGTAAAGGACCGGCGTGGAGCGCTGGAACGGGATGCCATAGGTCTTGCCGCCGGTCTGGCTGTTTTCCATGAAAGCCGGATAGAAACCGCCCAGCCACGCCTTGTCTTCGGCTTCCGTCAGGTAGTCATCAAAGGGGGTGATCAGGTCTTCATCGATCAGCGTGAACATGTCGGTGGACAGGATCACGGAGAGCTGGGGCGGGTTGCCGCCGCGCGCGGCGGTGATCGCCTTGGCGACCGTATCCTGGTAGGAACCGGCATAAACGGCGTCGATGGTCACATCCGGGTTCTGGGCGACATAGGCGTCGGTCAGTTCCTGGATGGTCTCGGCAGCCTTGCCGCCAACGGCGACGGGGAAATAGAATTGCAGATCAACAGCCTGAGCAGACGCCCAGGTGCTGACAGTAAGCGCCGTTGCAGCAACGGCCTTCAGGAAAGTCGACTTCAACATCCATTCACTTCCTAAGGTTTGAACATCCGCATCATTGCGGCTGGTCTACGCAGGCGCGCGCAGTCGGTCAGGAACGCAGCCGCGTTCCAAATTCCAAAACAAGGTCATCCCGGCGCCGGCCCGTATCGGCGTCAAAAACATGAAGCGCTTCCGGCGCAAAGCCGAGGTCAATCGTCTCACCGGGCTGGACAGGCCGTGTGGTCGGCAGACGCACCTGAAACGAGGTGTCCGCGACAACACAATCGGCCAGAACATCCGCCCCCAGATATTCCACAGCCCGGATTTTGGCGGTAACCGGTCCGCCCTCTTCAACAAACATGGCCTCCGGGCGCAGGCCGAGCTGAAAATCCGGCGCAGTCGACAGTTTCTTGAGCGCATTTGCCGGAAACAGGTTCATGGGCGGCGTGCCGATGAATTTTGCCGCGAATGGATTGGCCGGGCGCTCATAAAGCTCCCGGGGCGCAGCCGCCTGCACCAGCTGCCCCTGATTGAGCAGCACCACCTGGTCGGCCATGGTGATCGCTTCCACCTGGTCATGGGTCACATAGACCATGGTGAACCCGAGCTGTTGCTGAAGAGCGCGGATTTCAAGGCGCATTTCATGCCGCAGTTTCGCATCCAGGTTGGACAGGGGCTCATCCATCAGGCAGATCGGCTTTTCGCCGATAATCGCCCGGCCAAGGGCAACACGCTGTTGCTGGCCGCCGGACAACTGGCCCGGCTTGCGGTCCAGAAGGCCTGACAGACCCAAAAGATCCGCCACCTTCTTGAGACGCGTGTCCCGTTCGGCCCGGCCGACACGGCGGACCTTGAGCCCGAAAATGATGTTTTCCGCAACGCTCAGATGCGGAAACAGCGCATAAGACTGGAACACCATGGACAGGTCGCGCTTGGGGGACGGCAGACCGGTTACGTCGCTGCCGCCAATCAGGATGGTCCCCTTGCTGACGCTTTCCAGCCCTGCAATCATACGCAAGGTGGTGGACTTGCCGCAGCCGGATGGCCCCAGAAGCGCCGTGAACGAACCCACCGGAATATCAATCGACAGCGCGTCCACCGCCACGGCCTCGTCCCAGATGCGCGAGACCTCTTCAAGAGAAATGGGTTTCCCGGCGGCCGCCAGACTGGTGTCCGCCATCACGTCCGGGCCCCTTCAACCGCCACAAAGACCTCGGTTGCCGATCCGTCCAGATTGTCCAGATAGGCACCGGGCACCGGCCGGTCAGTGAAAATGGCATCGACATCCTGCAAATGCCCGCCGCGCACATGGGCATTGCGGCCAAACTTGCTACGGTCGAGCACCAGATAGGATTTGCGGCAATTGGCCAGGATCGACTGGCGGGCGGCTACCTCATCCTCATGGAAATCGAGCAGAGTGCCGTCCTCATCCACCCCGGCAACACCAAAGATGCCGATATCGACCTTGTAGTTGGAGAAAAACGCCTGAGCGGCAGATCCGAGAATGTCCCGGTCGCCATGGCGCAGGCGCCCCCCGGCAATAGTCACCTGAAAGGTCGGGTTGCTGGAAGCCGTAAAAGCCACATTCAGATTGTTGGTGAAGATGGCCAGATTCTCATGGCTGCTCAGCGCCTGCATGACGATTTCCGGCGTTGTGCCAATGGAAAAGGCCAAGGACTGCTGGTTTTCGACCTTGCTGGCCACCAGGTGTGCGATCAGCTGCTTTTCCGGCAGTTTCAGGATCTGGCGGGTGGAATAATGGATGTTGGAGGCTGGGGCTGGCGGCTCGACGCCGCCATGGGTCCGGCGCAGGATACCCTGTTCGCACAGGCCGTTTACATCCCTGCGGATCGTCTGGGTTGTCACCTCGAACCGCTCGGCCAATTCCTCAACAGAGGCGAAGCCCGTCTTTTGCACGAGATCGGCAATCTCGGCCTGACGTTTTGATATATCCACCTGTCCCAGCATAGATCCCAATTCCGAATACCTTTTGACCCGTTGCTCCCAGACCGAAGGCTAGGCTGAGTCAGGCACGCCGCAGTGACGTGAACACGATCACTTCGCAGAAGCGATAAATCATTTTCATATGAACCTTATTCGACGTTCATATGAAAATGATATGACATTTTCAGAGGGAAGGTGAAGACCAGCCTATGCACTGGCCGGGTGGCCCTGCTGCGCAGCCACCTCAAACAGTTTTGCCGCGCCGGGTTCGCCAGTTTTCTGACGCTAAAGCGCCGGGCTCACTGAGACAGATGACCTGCCGGGCCTACCGGTAGAGGAACGACTTGCCCGCACTGTCAAACAGATGCAGCTTGTCCGGAGCGGCCGTCAGGCGAAGTTCGGTGCCCTTGGCAATCTTCTGTATGCCAGGCAATTTGGCAATGAAAGCGTCCTGCCCGTCACGAGGCGCGAAATAAAGCACTGTGGTCTCGCCCAGGGCTTCCACGATCTCCACTGTGGCCGAGACCAGATAATTGTCACCGTCTGTCAGCTGCAGGTCTTCCGGCCGCACCCCCACTTTCACCGCTGCATTCAGATCCGCGTCCCGGGACGCAATCGGCACCTGTGCATGGCCCTGATCGGGCATCTGCACGGCGGTCGTCTTTCCGGTGCCGGTGACAACCGCTTCCACAAGGTTCATGGCAGGTGAGCCGATGAACTGGGCCACGAAGGTGTTGGCCGGACGCTCGTAAAGCTCCAGCGGCGCGCCGAACTGCTCCACATTGCCCCCATGCAGCACCACGATCCGGCTGGCCAGCGTCATGGCCTCCACCTGGTCGTGGGTGACGTAGATCATCGTGCTGTCCGGCATGCTTTCCTTCAGCTGGGCAATCTCGATCCGGGTCGCTACACGCAGGGCCGCATCCAGATTGGACAAGGGCTCATCAAACAAGAACACCTTCGGGTCCCGCACAATGGCCCGGCCAATGGCCACCCGCTGGCGCTGCCCCCCTGACAGGGCCTTGGGCAGCCGGTCGAGAAACTTCGTCAGCTGCAGGGTTTCCGCAGCGCTGCGCACCGCCCGGTCGATTTCCTCCCGGGACTTGTGGGCCAGTTTCAAAGCAAAGGCCATGTTGTCATAGACCGTCATATGCGGATAAAGCGCATAGGACTGGAACACCATGGCAATGCCCCTTTGGGCGGGCGGCACGTCATTGACCACAACATCGTCGATTTCAAGCATGCCGCCGGTGATTTTTTCCAGTCCGGCTATCATGCGCAAAAGGGTCGACTTGCCGCAACCGGACGGGCCGACAAAGACGACCAGCTCGCCCTTTTCGATCTCCAGATCGATGTTGCGCAGAACCTCAACCTCGCCATAGGACTTGCTGACATTCTTCAAGGACAAGGAGGTCATGCCTGCGGTTCCCCAGTTCGTATCTTGTTCATATTATTTGACCGAGCCCGCCAGGAGCCCGCGCACCAGATAGCGCTGCATCGCGAAGAACACGCCGAGCGGCACGGCAATGGACACAAAGGCGGCCGTCGCCAGGATTTCCCAGTTGCCGCCCCGTGTGCCCAGAAGCTCGACAATCTGGTTGGTCATCACCGTGGTTGAGCCAGTTGCATCGATCAGGAACACCTTGGCCACCAGAAGATCGTTCCAGGTCCACAGGAACTGGAAGATGGCAAAGGAGGCCAGCGCCGGAAAGCTCAAGGGCAGGATGATGCGGGTGAAGATCTGGAAATCCGTCGCCCCGTCCACCTTCGCATTCTCGATGATATCGCGCGGCAGGCCGACCATGTAATTGCGCAGTAGATAGACCGCGAGCGGCATGCCGAAGGCCGTATGCGCCAGCCAGACCCCAAGATACCCCTTGCCGATCCCGATCCCCAGATGCAAACGCAACAGCGGGATCAGCGCCAACTGCAAAGGCACGACCAGAAATCCGACCACGGCCGCAATCAGAAGGGCGCGGCCGGGAAACTCCATCCAGGCCAGCGCATAGGCAGCAAAGGCAGCAACGACAATGGGAATGATCGTTGCCGGAATTGTCACCGTCAGCGTGTTGAAGAAAGCCTTGGCCATGTTGTCCTGGCCCGTGCCGGAAAACAGAATCGTACGGTAGTTGTCCAGGGTGAAATCCGGCGGCACGGTCGCAGTGATGAAGATCCGCTGCCCCCGCCCGGAGAGCTGTTTGTCCGACCCGCGCCAGACATAACTGCCATCATCCTTCAAGGTGACGGTTTCCCCGCCCTTCATTTCAGCCACATCGCCGGGCTGATAGGCATCGACCGCCCGGGAGGAGACACCCCAAGCCAGGATCTCACGCGGAGCTCCGTCGAAGATGGTGCCGCGCACCACATAACCGTCCCCGTCGGCCACCCGGTGGTCATCAGGGTCGGCGGCCCGGTAAACCTCGTTCTGTTCGGCCGGGAACAGGGCAGCCCACCAGCCCGAACTGGAAATCTGGTCCGCGGTGCGGAAAGAGGACACAAACAGGCCCACGGTTGGAAACAGCCACAGCAGCACAAGGATCAGAACTGAGAGGTGAACGGCCCAGGTCAGGCTCGACTTCTTGCCGGCAATGCGACCCATCACTTCATCTCCTTGCGCGCATTATAGACGTTCCAGACAAGGATCGGGGTCACCAGCAGCATGATGACGATCGCGCTGGCCGAACCGACGCCCCAGTCATTGGCGCGGAACAGCTTGTCATACATGTAGTTGGCCAGAACCTGGGTCTCCCACTGGCCGTTGGTCATGGCAAAGACGATGTCGAACACTTTGAGAACCGTCAGCGTGATCGTGGTCCAGACCACCACGATGGTCCCCATGATCTGCGGCACCTTGATCTTGAAGAAGATCTGAAACGGATTGGCCCCGTCGACAATGGCCGCCTCCACGGTTTCCTCCGGAATGCCGCGCAGCGCCGCGGACAAGATCACCATGGCAAAGCCCGTCTGGATCCAGATCAGCACCACCATCAGGAAGAAATTGTTCCAGAATGGCAGGGTCAGCCAGGTCTGCGGTGCGCCGTAGGGAAGTTCGACAATCCAAAGGCTCACAAGCGAGGTGAGCGACACATAAAGAAGCCAGAGCGCGGCGCCGGCGACCAGAAGGCGCAAGGGCAGAAGCCAGACCGACCTGTCCTCCCCCTGTGCCACAATCGCGCGCACGAACGACCAGGAAACGGAGGCCACCACAATTGCAAAGCCAATCAGCAGGACCGACGGCAACACCTGCAGCAGCAGGATGGAGCCGATCCCGCCATCCAGCTTCAGCCAGATGGCATTCAAAATGCCGATCTGGTTCTGGTCTTCCGGGCGGGTGTCATAGATCAGCTTGAAAATGACCGATGCCCCGACAAAGGAAATCGCCATCGGCATGAAAATAAGGGACTTGGCCAGGTTGCCCCAGCTGATGCGGTCGGTGAGCTGGGCCACCAGCAGGCCGAACGCGGTCGAGACCGCCGGAACGACGATCAGCCAGAGCATGTTGTTGCGCACCGCTTCCCAGAATTTGGGCTCATCCATCATCTGGCGGTAATTGGCCAGGCCCACAAAGGCGCCGCCCTGATCCCGGTCGGTCAGCGACAGGCGCAAGGTTTCAAAGACGGGATAGGCCAGGTAGAGCGCAAGGGCGAACAGGGCTGGAAACAGGAACAACCAGGGGCGGATCATGTTCGCCCGGTTGATGTTCCGCCCGGCATTCGGCCCGGAGGCGGGAAAGAGCACCTTGTCGAGAAACAGGTTCGACAGAAAAAAATATCCGAGACAGGCACCGACCCCGAACACAATGGTCGTCAGGCCCAAAAGAGCCGGATTGTCCGCGAACATGAACGCTCCCTCCCTGTTCTTCTGCCGGAGACCTCCCGGTCAGACCGGGGGCTCCTTGTTTTTGGGATAAGGGGCCGATGGGGAACGGTGCCTTATCCTGCAGACCCGGCGGACCTTATAGCCCTGCCGGTATTTCAGTGCGTTCTTATTTCAGAGCGTCCCAGCTTTCCTGGATCTGCTTGGCGACCGTGGCCGCATCCTTGCCGCCGGTATAGTCGACCATACCGGTCCAGAACGTGCCGGCCCCCACAGCGCCCGGCATCAGGTCCGAGCCGTCAAAGCGGAATGTGCTGGCATTGACCAGAATTTCCCCCTGCTTACGCAGCGTGTCATCCTTATAGGCCTGCGGATTGGCCCCCTTGTGCGGTGTCAGGAAACCGGTCTGGGCCATCATCACCTCGTGGGCGATCGGCAGCTGGAAGAACTTCATCAGTTCATTCGTTGCATCAGAGGGATTGGTGATCGCCATCAAAGTGCCGCCCCCCAGCACCGGACTGCCGAGATCCTTGTCCGCATAGGAGGGGAAATAGAAGAAGTCGACATCACTGCCAAATTCCACACCTTCCGGGAAAAAGGCCGGAACGAAGGATGCCTGACGGTGCAGGTAGCATTGCGGCGGCGAGGAGAAGAGACCTTTCGGGCTGTCCCGGAAATCAGTGGAGGCCACCGCACTGGCCCCGCCGGCCACTTTGGCATCATCGCGGGCGAACCAGCCGAATTCCTCAATGGCGCCGACCACACGCGGATCGTCAAACGGGATTTCGTTGGCCACCCACTGGTCATAGACATCAGCGGGCTGGGTGCGCAGCATCAAGTCTTCCACCCAGTCGGTTGCCGGCCATCCCGTGGCCGCGCCAGATCCGAGCCCGATGCACCAGGGCGTTTCCCCATCAGCAACGATCTGCTCGGTAAGCCCTTTCAGGTCTTCCATCGTGTCCGGCACTTCATAACCGGCATCTTCAAAATTCTCCGGCACATACCAGACAAGGCTCTTGACGTTGACATTGTAGAAGAAACCGAACAGCTGGTCTTTGCCGTCCGCATCCTTGTAGGTGCCGAGGTCCACCCAGCTGTCGCCCGCGCCGTAATTTTCGGCAATCCAGCTGCCCATGCCCTCCGGCAGGGGCTTCAAAAGGCCGCGCGAGGCCATGTCTGCTGCGAGGCCCGGCTGCGGAAACACTGCAATATTGGGCGCCGCGCCAGCCTCCGCATCGATAACGATCTGCTGTTCGAAGGAATCGGAGCCCGTATAGATGACCTCAGCGCCGGTGGCATCCGTAAAATAGGCCAGCACATTGCGGAAATAAACGTCTTCCGGCTGCAGCCAGGGACCCGCGATCGTCACGGTCTGGCCGCTCAGATCCGGTGCATTTTCCTTCCAGCTTGCGTAGCTGTCCCAGTTGAAAGGACCATCTCCCGGCGCGAATTTCAGCGCTTCTGCCTGTGACGCTTCGGAACCCAGCGCAACACCAAGCACCAAGCCTGCTGCGCAAGCCATCAAACGAGTTTTCATGTCAGTCCTCCCAGATTGGTCCTTTTACGGAACCTTCCCTTTAAAGTGGCACACTTGGCCGGGCATCTGCAATACCGGGGCCCCTCTCCCCTGCATCAAACCAACCGGAACCCGGCACCCAAACCGCTTTGGATTTCGCGATTACCATGTCGCCGCGCTTCTGTCTTGTCAAGCGAACAAGACGCGAATTATGGTTGTCTTTTCAAGAACCCGCTGCCGGGAGTTCGCAGTCACAGCGTTTTGAGCATTCATGAGCAAAAATGTTAATCTCAAGGAATTATCGCACCGGCTGAATCTGTCCCAGACAACCGTCAGCCGCGCGTTGAACGGCTATCCGGAAGTCAGCGCGAAGACGCGCCGCCGGGTGACAGAGATGGCGGACAGGCTTGGCTATGCGCCGAACAGCCAGGCCCGGCGCCTTGCCACCGGGCGCTCCATGGCCATTGGTCACGTAATTCCCCGCTCGATCCATGAAATGATGAACCCGATTTTTCTGGAATTCATTGCCGGGGCCGGAGAGACTTACTCCAGGCACGGCTATGACATGATCATCAGTGTGGTGGATGACGATCAGGAAACCGAGGCCTATCGGCAAATTGCGAACCGCAAGAAGGCGGATGGCGTGATCATCCATGGCCCGGCAGCGGAAGAACAGCGGCACAAGCTGCTGGGGGAGCTTGGCCTGCCCTTTGTGGTGCACGGGCGCATTCCAGGCGTGGAATCTGAAACCTGCTGGATCGACATGAACAACCGGCGGGCCTTTGAGCGGGCAACCAGCCTTCTGCTTGATCTCGGCCACACGCGCATTGCGCTCTTGAACGGAATGGAACAGATGGATTTCGCCCAGCGCAGGCGCCAGGGCTTTGAAGAGGCCCTGGAAGCCCGGGGCCTGAAACCCGACCCCGCCCTCATGCGCAGCGCCGAAATGACCGAACCATACGGCTGCAACAGCACCCTTGAGATGCTCCGCCTCGACACACCTCCCACAGCCTTTCTGGTCTCCTCCATGATCACCGCCATTGGAGTGGCCCGCGCACTCGGGCAATGCGGTCTTGAGCCGGGCAAGGATGTCTCCATCGTGACCCATGACGACGCCCTGTCCTTCTTGCCCAACAGCGGCGCGGTGCCGACTTTCACCTGCACCCGCTCGTCCGTGCGCTATGCCGGACAGAAGGCGGCCGAACTCCTTCTTGAAATGATCGCCGTGCCGGACCGGGAACCCACATTCCTTCACCTGGAAGCCGAGTTGATCCTCGGACAATCGACCGGTCCCGCCCCTGTGTCCTGACAAACGTTCAGATCTGGACATTCAGGCCAGGGCGTTCAGATCTGGCTGTTCAAGCCTGGACGTTCAGACCTGAGAGAGGCCACTGGATTGCAGAAGATGATCCATCGTCTTCAGACCGCGCTGACGGTGCGCCCGGGACACATCCGCCGCAAGCTCCGCATCTCCCGCTTCAAAGGCCTCGTAAAGGCGTTGATGCTCTTCCACATCCGCTGCCGGTGCCCCGTTGAGGCGCAACAGCACGGAATTTGCCCGAAAGACCTGATCCAGCAGCCCCTGGATCTGCCCCTGGAGCCGCTCGTTGCCGCAGTGTTCGGCGGTCAGCCGGTGCAAGGCATCATCCAGCCTCACCCAGGCACCGATATTGTCCGTTTTCAGAGCCATGTCGCTCTCCATCAGAATCACGCCCATTTTCCGCAAGGCCCGGCTGCGCTCATCAGACGCAGCAATTTTCCGGGCCGCCAGCGCCTCAAGCTCCGCAAGGATCTCGAAGATCTCCCGGATGTCCTTCTTGGTGATCGCAACCACCCGCGCGCCCCGGCGGGGAACAAGATCGACGAGCCCTTCCGCCTCAAGCCGGATCAACGCTTCTCGCACCGGGGTCCGGCTCATGCCGAGCCGGTTGGCAATGTCCGGCTCCGGGGCCTGATAGCCCGGCGGCAGTACCCCTTCGAGTATCTCCCTTTTCAGCCGCTCATAAGCGTTGTTGACCCGCGTGGACTTGGCTTTCACTAGCATCGCCTGACGTTTCCGAAACCTTTTGACATAAAACAATGGACTCAGGGCCTCAGTAAGGCCCCCGAGCGAACAGGCGTGTTTTGCTAGCAAATCAATTCTTGCGCCTTAACGAAAACAGTAAAATTTTAGGAAAACTCTACCGGCCTTGAACACATTTCAGGCAACACCACGAAAAGGCCCAATTTTCGCATTGAAAAATATGAAGAATTTCTGAGATTAACCCAGTAAGAATATCGTCAAAAATACTGATAACAATTCAAAACCGGCATTGTCAGAGACTGCAAAAGCCAGATCCCGGGAACAGGAACGGTCCTGATTAGGAGCCCCCCTGCAACGGCTGGCCCAGCCCACTGCCGCTTTCTTGAAAGTCAAACAGCCGGCGCGCGCCCAAACCTGCACCAGCCGCCTCTGACGTTAAGAAACCTGAAGTGATGCCAGCCCGTCAACGCGAGCAACTTTGCTCTCTCAGACGCGTCTCTGACAAAATAGAAAGTTCAGGAAATCCGCCGCACTGCTCCTTTGCAAAAAGTCTAACGAAGTGAACAGTCAACATCTCCAAAAATATCCAGATTTTCGAAACAAAACACCTTTGAATACACCAGAATAGTCACTTGTACGTATTCATCCTATTTACCCCAACCCCCTGAGGCTTAATACGTATTTTTTTACATTGGAAATATATGCCCTAGTGGCACTTGGGCAGAATTCACCGTCAAACAGCCCGGCGCGATTACGATTGCTTAACCAAGAAAATTTACTTTGACGAATGACGAAATCAATGGCGCAGCAATGACGTTTTCTTCCGCCTCTTTCAAGCTTTTTCAAGCTGCCAGGGCCCTCCCTGCCGTATTGGCAAGTGGAGCTGCTGCGGGCAGTGCCCTGCTTGTGCCCGGCTCGTTATCCGCCCAGTCCCTGGAAGAGGCGATGGCAGCTGCCTACGCGGTCAATCCTGCCCTTAAGGCGGAACGCTCGCGCTATCAGGCGACCAATCAGGGCGTCTGGACCGCACGCTCGGAGTTCCTGCCAACAGTGACGGGCTCCTATCTGGCCGAACATGATGCGCACCGGCTCGACAGCACCGGCAGCCGGGACCGGTCCTTTTCCCATGAGGTCAATGTCACTGTCTCCCAGACCCTTTTTCAGGGGTTTGCGGGGCTCAACCGGTTGAACCAGGCCCATGAGGAGGCCGCCTCCGGCCGCAATCAGCTGATGGGTGCGGAACAGTCTCTGCTGCTGAACACCGCCGACGCCTATCTTCAGGTCGTGCGTGACCGGGCCATTCTCAACCGGCTGCAGGCCTATACCGCCATCGTTCAACGGGAGGTCAGAGCCGCCCGCGCCCGCTACAAGTCCGGCGATGCGACCCGCACGGACATAGAACAAGCTCTCGCCCGCCTTGCGGAAGCGGAAGGCAACCGGGATCAAGCGATTGGCGATCTGGAAAGTTCCGAAGCCCTTTATGAACGGTTGACCGGCCAGACGCCAGGCAAGCTCGGCTGGCCCGCCATGCCCAAATCGCTCCTGCCGCACAAGGTGGACGAGGCCGTGGCCATTGCGTTGCAGAACAATCCGTCTATCCGCTCTGCTACCGCAGACGCGAGGGCAGCCCGCTATGCGGCCCGCGCCTCCGTGGGGGACATCCTGCCACGCGTGACGCTGGAAAGCGAATGGGAAACCGGATACGAGGACAATCTCGGCACCCAGGATGACGAGGAATTTCGGCTGGGCGTGCGCGTTTCCGCACCGCTCTTTTCCGGCGGGCGCAACATTGCTGCCGTCAAACGCGCAAAGTTCACTGCAGCCCAGGAAGAATATGAGTTGGATGACACCCAGCAGATTGTCCGGGAAAACGTCATCCGCTCCATGAAACAACGTACCGCCGCACAGCGCCGCGCCGAGGCCCGCAAGCGTGCCATTGAAGCGAACCGGCGCGCCGTAAAGGGCCTGCAGGTGGAATTTGACAGCGGCCAGCGCTCTCTTCTCGATGTACTGGACGGGGAGCGGGAACTGCTGTCGAGCCGGATCGACTATGTCCGGGCCCGCTATGATGCCCGCATCGCCGATTTCTATCTTCTGGCCAATATTGGCCGCCTGGCCCCCGGGCACTTTTCCATTGTCGAGGACCGGCCCGAACCGGCCGCCCGCCTTGTGCCCGAATTCAACACCTGGGACCTGAGGCTCAGTCCCTCTGGCAGCATCCCCGCTGAGACGGATCTGGCGGACGACCTCACCCTTGCCCCGCTGAGCTACAACGCGGAGACCACCGGATCCGTGGACTGGGTTAGCTGGCCTTACCGCACCGGCGCCCGGTCAGCTCCGGACCTGGGCAGCAAGACCAACCGGACCCGCACACTCTGGAACGCGCTCGCCGCACTGGGACTGCCGCAGTTTCCGTTGAGATAAGCTTGTGGCGGCCTGCCCCAAAGGCTAGGTGTAGCCCCCTGGGCCGTCCTCTGAGGGCTGAAAAGATCCAAGACCGGCGCACTCAGCCCCGCCGGTCAGCCTGTCACATGCCCAAAGCACCCTCCAGCCGTTTCAGGAGCCCCCATGACACCGGTCATCCCTTTCGTGCCCGCCCGCCAGCTGCCAGAGCGGGACATGTGGCAGGCCGCGCTTGCCAGCGCCCTGGGCACCTTTGCCCGTATCACGCCCTTTGAGGAGCTCACACCAGACGAGAGGGCTGCTGCCAAAGTGGCCATCGTGGCCAATCCGGCCCCTGAAGATGTCGCCGCCCTGCCGAACCTGTCCTGGGTGCAAAGCCTGTGGGCCGGGGTGGAACGGCTGACGGCGGACCTGCCAGAAGAGGGGCCGCTGATCGTGCGGCTGACCGATCCGCAACTGGCCGAAACCATGGCGGAAGCAGTTCTCGCCTGGACACTCTATCTCCACCGGGACATGCCCCGCTACCGGCAGCAGCAGGATCAGAAGGTCTGGCTGGAACACAGTCTGAAACTGCCCCGGGAGCGCACGATCGGCGTTCTCGGCCTTGGCAAACTGGGCAAAGCCTCAGCCCGCCGGCTGGCTGCCAACGGGTTTCAGGTTCTGGGCTGGAGCCGCAGCGTGAAGGCGCTGGATGGCCTGACCTGCCTGCATGGCCCGGAAGGACTGACCTGTCTCTTGCAGCACTCAGATATCATCGTCATTCTGCTGCCGCTCACCGATGAAACCAAAGGCCTTATCGGCAAAGCGGCCCTTCAGGACTGCAAACCGGGCGCGGCGGTGATCAATTTCGGGCGGGGTCCGGTTCTGGATAGCAACGCCCTTCTGGAGGCGCTCGACCGGGGCCAGCTCTGCCACGCCGTATTGGATGTTTTCGACGAAGAGCCCCTGCCCACGCAAAGCCCGCTGTGGCAGCATGCGCAAGTCACCGTCCTGCCGCATATTTCCGCGCCGACCGTTCCAGGCACCGCCTGCCGGATCGTGGCGCAGAACATCAAGACCTTTCTGGACAACGGTACTATCCCTGCTTCGGTTGACCGAAAACGGGGATACTGACCTCACACCGGTTGCCGCGTCGCAATAGTGTCAAGGACTGCACCGTATCAGTCTGGCAACCACTTCTCTTTCCAGCAGGTGTTTCATGCCAGACCTTCCGATCCTTGGTGCCGCCCTCAACCTCAACTCCCTTGAAACACACCGCCAGCTGATGCTGGACAAACCCCGGGACCTGGAGCTGCAGGACTTTGTGCTGGCCGAGATCCTGAACGGAGACTGGCAGTCTCTGGTGCAGCGCGCCAAGATCCTGCTCGACGGCCATGAGGGCCGGGTCGGCATTCATGGCCCTTTCTGGGGCTTCACAATCGACACGATGGATCCGGATGTGCGCGAGATTGTCAAAAAGCGCCTGTTGCAGGGCCTGGCGGTCTGCGAGGCTCTCGGCGGCACGCATATGGTCGTTCACAGCCCCTATTCCACCTGGGACCACAACAATCTGGACAACTACGACAACGCCCGCAGCCGCAAGATCGAACTCTGCCATCTGACCATGGCAGAGGCAGTCAAGCGTGCCGAAGAGATCGGCTGCGAGCTTGTGCTTGAGAATATCGAGGACAAGGACCCTTATGCCCGCGCGGAGCTTGCCGAAAGTTTCGGCTCCCAGGCAGTGAAACTGTCCATTGACACCGGTCACGCCCATTATGCCCATGGCTCAACCGGCGCCCCGCCCGTTGATTATTACGTGAAGGCTGCCGGCAATAACCTACGCCACATTCATCTTCAGGATGCCGACGGCTATGCGGACCGCCACTGGAGTCTGGGCGAAGGCACGATCAACTGGCCATCCGTTTTCAGTGCCCTTGGCAAGCTCGACAGCGATCCGCGCCTGATCGTGGAACTGCGCGACCATGCGGGCCTGCCCGGCTCCATCGCCAGCATGGCGGCCCTTGGGCTGGCGCAATAAGGACAGTAATGGAGGTTGGTATAAGGCTGCAACAGGGCAGCCGCCCACCGTTTTGTGAACAAGCGTTAGCGGACAGATCCGCCTCCTTTGCCTAACTACTGGTTTCAAACGCACCGGCGAACGAACCGGAGCATGTGACTTGATGGCTAGGCACAGGTGAGCAGATCAGATGCTTGAACTTCCCTTGGCGTATCTTGCCGGACTTCTGACACTCATCAATCCATGTGTGCTTCCTGTCCTCCCGATTGTGCTTGCCTCGGCGTTGAATGCGGACCGGCGCGCGCCGATTGCCCTTGCCGCCGGAATGAGCGTCTCTTTCGTGAGTGTTGGCATGCTGGTCTCGACCCTCGGCTATGCCATCGGCCTGACAGAGGACTTCATGGCGCGGGCCGGCGCCGTGCTCATGATCCTGTTCGGCCTGGTTCTGCTTGTTCCCGTCTTCAGGCAGCGCTTTGAAGTGGCCGTTGCCGGTATGGCTGGCTCCGCCGGACAGAAGCTGCAGGAAACCGACACCAATGGCCTGAAAGGGCAATTTGTCGGCGGCGCCCTTCTAGGAGCCGTCTGGTCCCCGTGCATCGGCCCGACCCTTGGCGGCGCCATTGCCCTGGCCGCCCAGGGCGAGCACCTGGCCTATGCGGCCCTGATCATGAGCTTCTTCGCCCTCGGGGTGTCTACCCTGATTATCGGGCTTGGCGTTGGCGCGCGGGAAACCTTGCGCCTGCGGGCGGACCGGTTGCGCGGGCTGGCGGAAAAATCCAAACCCGCCATGGGCCTTGTCTTCATTGTCGTGGGAGGTCTGCTTTTGATGAATGTCCATCACATGATCGACACCTGGGCGCTCAAGGTCCTGCCCGTCTGGCTGCAGGACCTGTCTGTCCGCTACTGATTGTCAACAGGAAAGGAACCGAAATGAACCGCCGCCAATTTCTGCTGTCCACCGCCTCTGCCAGTCTTGCCGCAACGCTCCTGCCGTCTGCTGCGACGGCCGGGACAACAGTCGATTATGCACCGGGCCTTATTGAAAAACAGCTCGCAGCCGGCAAGATAGTCTTTGTCGATTATGCCGCCTCCTGGTGCGGCACGTGCGCCCGCCAGGAACGGGTTATCAACGCCCTGCGCAACGCCAACCCGGCCTATGACCAGGCGATGGTGTTCGTTCGGGTGGATTGGGACACCTATAAGGGCCATATCGTGACCACGTCGCGCAAGATCCCGCGCCGCTCCACCCTGCTGGTTCTGAAAGGCGACGCGGAACTCGGCCGCATTGTCGCCGGAACCGGCGAAGCCCAGATCAAGGCCCTGCTGGACACCGGCCTTGAGGCGAGCAGCTAGAGATCGCGCTGCGCCTCTTCAAAGCTAATCCGGTGGCAGGCCCCTTCAGTGACAGGCCCCTCCAGTAAAAGGCGGCTTGCGTCAAGGGGGCCGCACACTACATGGCTGCGCCCCTCCTTTTGTCAAAGGAAGAAGGAGGGGTCGCTTCAGATCAGCCCATTGCCCAGGGGCCGTGATAGCCGCCACCATCCTTGTCGGTGCGCTCAAAGCCATGGGCGCCGAAAAAGTCCCGCTGGCCTTGCAGCATGTTGGCCGTAGACCGGCCCGTGCGCATGATGTCGAAATAGGACAGGGCAGCCGACAGGGCGGGAACCGGCAGGCCATGAAGGGCCGCAGCGGCCACCACCTGGCGCAGGCTGGCTTCGGTCTCTTTCAGTTTGTCCGCAAAGAACGGCGCCAGCATCAAATTGCGCTGCGGATCATCGGCCAGGGCTGCCGACATGTCGTTCAGCATCGCGGAGCGGATGATGCAGCCATTGCGCCAGATCCGGGCGATCTGCGGCAACGGCATGTCCCAGCCATATTGCCTGGCCGCTTCCAGGATCAGGCCGAAGCCTTGCGCATAACAGACGATCTTGCCCGCAACGAGCGCCGCTTCCAGCGCAGCCACACTGATGGCGGAGCGGTCAAGCGCCTGGGGCGCGGCCCCGAAAGCCCCTTCCCCCGCCTTGCGTTCCTCCAACCGGGACGACATGTTGCGCACGGCCACTGCCGCCTCGATCGTGCTGGCAGGCGTGCCCAGCATCAACGCCTCGATGGCCGTCCAGCGGCCCGTGCCCTTTTGCCCGGCCCGGTCCAGAATGATGTCCAGCATCGGCTTGCCCGTCTCCGGGTCCGCCGTTCCGGCCACCTTGCCGGAAATCTCGATCAGGTAGGACTGCAGGATGCCGCCGTTCCAGGTTTCGAACACGGACCCAATCTCGGCCGCAGACAGGCCAAAGCCGTCCCGCATCACTCCATACACTTCGGCGATCATCTGCATGTCGGCATATTCGATGCCGTTGTGAACGGTCTTGACCAGATGGCCTGCCCCCGCTTCGCCCAGATGGGCCGCACAGGGCTCGCTCTCATGCTTGGCCGAAATGGCCTCCAGAATGTGCCCGACCTGATCCCAGGCATCCCTGGCCCCACCGCCCATGATCGACGGGCCGAAACGGGCCCCTTCCTCACCGCCGGACACGCCGATGCCCATGAAACGCGGACCTTTTTCAGCCGCCTCGGCCGCCCGCCGGTTGGTGTCATGGTAATTGGCGTTGCCCGCATCGATGATCAGATCTTCCGGTGCCAGCAGTGGCCGCAGCGCTTCGATCTGGGCATCGACCGCCTCACCGGCCGGAACCATCAGGATCACGGCACGCGGACTCTTGATCGAGGCCACAAAGGCTTCCAGTGTCTTGGACGGCGTCAGCTTTCCGGCCAACGGCCCCGCCTTTTCCATGAACTGGTCGGTCTTTTCCGCCGTTCTGTTATAGACCGCGATCTGAAACCCGTTTTCGGCAATGTTCAGGGCAACATTGCCGCCCATCGTGCCAAGCCCGATCAGGCCGATCTGCGCAACAGCGTCTGGTGAACTCATCGGCGGTGCCTTTCTAAAATCGATTTAGCGTATCGTTGCGTCGTGATAGCCGACCTGCCCCGCTCCGGCAATGCCGGTCGCAAGCGGTTTCGGCCCCTCTCCTGCTGGAAAAGCACTGCCGCCGGCTCAGCTGGCCCTAAAAAGCTGATTGTCACGCTCAAATTTTATTCGCATCTGTCATTTTACGGACCTGCCGAAAAAGACTGTCACATAAGCCTGCTAACCACCGGGACACCCGCTTCTTCCTGCGGATCTGTTCAAAGGATTTGTCTGATGAAAACCATTCTGATCTCTGCCGGCCTTCTGGCCATGGCCTCCGTGTCCGTCCAGGCGGCGGACGTTTCCGGCAAGCTTGTGCTCTACACATCCCAGCCGAACAAGGACGCCCAGGCGACCGTCGACGCCTTCACCGCCAAACATCCTGATGTGGACGTGGAGTGGGTGCGTGATGGCACCACCAAAATGATGGCCAAGCTGCGCGCCGAGTTCGAAGCAGGCGCCCCGAAACCGGACGTTCTCCTGATTGCCGACATGGTCACCATGGAAGGGCTAAAAAAAGAAGGCCGCCTCATGGCCTATGAGGGCGCCGATGTCTCTGCCTATGACCCGGCGATCATGGACAAGGACAAGACCTACTTCTCCACCAAGCTGATCACTACCGGCATTGTCTACAACACCAATGCGCCGATGAAACCGGCCTCCTACAAGGATCTGCTGAAGCCGGAGGCCAAGGACAAGCTGGCCATGCCGTCTCCGCTGACCTCCGGCGCTGCGGCAATCCACATGGACACGCTGACCTCCAACCCCGATCTGGGCTGGGCATTTTATGAAGGCCTTGCAGAACAGGGCGCCAACCCGAAAGGCGGCAATGGCGGCACCTACAAGGCCATCGCAGGCGGCGAAAAGCTCTATGGCTTCGTGGTCGATTTCCTGCCGATTCGCGAAAAGCTGAAAGGCGCGCCGGTGGAGTTCGTGTTCCCGGAAGAAGGCGTTTCGGCCGTCACCGAGCCCGTTGCGGTTCTGTCCACCGCCCAGAACCCGGAGGCTGCCAAGGCTTTTGTCGACTTCCTGCTGTCTGAAGACGGCCAGAAACTGGCCTCTTCTCAAGGCTATCTGCCCGCCCATCCGGCCGTTGCAGCTCCCGAAGGCTTCCCGGCCCGCGATGACATCAAGCTGATGGCCTTTGATCCGGAAAAAGCTCTGGAACAGGACAAGGCGAACAAGATGAAATTCACCGAAATCTTCGGCGGCTAACCTTAGCTCCGCAGACGCCAGACGCAGCGCGGGCTCTCCGCGCTGCTTTTTCCTGTCACACCAATCTCGCTGATAGAATCCCAACCCGCCCTTGTCTTCGTATCCCTTCCCAGATCTGTCCCGAATTCGGTCTGCGGCCTCCGAACGGCTCACCCTAGGGGCGCTCGTTGTCAGCGCAACGCTTTTGTGCGGCCTGCCGCTGATGCTGCTGTTCAAGACCGGCCTGACAAACGGCGCCGGGCTCGACCTCGGCCCGCTTTGGGAGGCCGCGCAAAGCCGCTCGGTCCAGCGTGCGCTCTGGCACTCCATTGAAAGCAGTCTCCTGTCCGCTCTGGCCGCAACCGCACTCGGCACCCTTCTGGCCCTTCTGATTGGCCTTACGGATATACGCGCCAAGGGCCTTCTCGTGTTCCTGATCCTGCTGCCGATGATGATCCCGCCCCATGTGACGGCAATTGCCTGGATTCAGGCACTCGGGCCTGCCAGCCCTGTGCTGCGCTGGCTTGGTGTGGCGCCGGAACTGGGCTCCACCCATCCGCTCTATTCGCGCGGCGGGCTTGTGCTTCTCTTGACCCTGCAAAACAGCCCGCTGGTGTTCCTGGTGGTGCGGGCCGCCCTGCGCTCCTTCCCGAGGGAGCTTTCCGATGCGGCCCGGATTTCCGGCGCCGGGGCGCTGACCATGCTGCGCCGGATCACTCTGCCCCTGCTCGGCCCGTCGCTTCTGGCCGGTTTTGCGCTCGCCTTTGTGGCTGCCCTCGGCAATTTCGGCATCAATGCCCTGATCGGCATTCCCGCCCGCTACACCACCTTGCCCGTGCTGGTCTGGCGCCGACTGTCCAGCTTCGGGCCGGATGTGCTGCCAAATGTGGCGGTGATCTCCGTTCTTCTGTCGGCCGTCGCTTTTGCGGCCATACTGATCCAGGCCCTGTTGCAGCGGCGCCTGCGCGCCAGCCTGATCGGCCTGCCCCAGGCCCCGCTGGCCATTGCCCTGGGACGCAGACGCTCCATTGTCGAAGCTGCCCTATGGGTCTTTGTCGGCTTTATCCTCCTGCTTCCGGCCGCCTCACTGCTGGCGACCGCGCTGGTGACAACCTATGGCCTGCCCCTGTCCCTCAAGACGCTGACACTGGACAATTTCTCCGAAGTGCTGTGGCGCCAGACCGCCACCTTGCGAGCCTTTGCCAATTCCACCCTCATTGCAGGGCTGGCCGCAGTGGTGATTGCCGCCCTCAGCCTGCCGCTCGGCTATTTTCTGTCACACCGCTCCACCGGGCCAAGACGGTGGGCGGGGCTCGCCGTCACCCAGGCGGAAATCGCCTTCGCCGTGCCGGGCCTTGTCCTGTCCATCGCCTACATCCTGGCCTTCATCCGCCCGCTGCCCATCGTCAATGTCTCGCTCTACGGCACCCTCTGGATCATTCTTCTGGCCTATCTGTCCGCTTTCCTTGCGGTCGGCCTGAAACCGGTCGCGGCAGCCTTCCTGCAAATGGACGGATCGCTGGAAGATGCAGCCCGGGTGTCGGGCGCCGGTTTCCTCAGGCGCATGCGCCGGATCTTCGCACCGCTCGCTGCGCCCTCCGCAGCGTCCGGAGCCATTCTCGTCTTTCTGACGGCCTATAACGAGATCACGGTCTCGGCCCTGCTCTGGTCAACGGGCAACGAGACCATCGGCACCACCATCTTCAACTATGAAGATGGCGGCTACACCACACTGGCAGCCGCCATGTCGGCGGTTGTGGTCGCCGCCACGGTTGTCATCATGCTGGCGATGAACGCCCTTTCCAGGAAGGTTCCACCCGGAACGATTCCCTGGAAGGACTGAGACCAGTCACAATTGATGTGGGCCACCTGGCAAGTGGAAAGGGTCCGGCACGTTTCAGTCCGGCAGCACCCAGCCGCGCAGGATGTCGAGCCACAGAATCTCGCCCGGCGCGGCCTTCCGGTGCAGGCTCATCATCAGCGGCTGTTCTAGCCCCTCGATCGTGACAAAGACATCCCAGGCGCCGCCGCGGTAGATGGTACGCACCACCCTGGCCTCAAATCCGGCACGGCCTGCGGCCAGCACCAGATGCTCCGGACGCAGCAGCAACGTGGCCGGTCCCGTGCGCGTTCCTTTGGGGCAGTCCACCTCGACCGGCCGTCCGCCAACCAGAACCCGGGCGCCCGAACCATTCACCTGCTCCACCCTTACAGGCACAAGCGTGCTGCGGCCGATGAACCCGGCGACCTTTCGGGACAGGGGCCGCCGGTACAGCATGTCCGGCTCGTCCACCTGCAGGATTTTGCCATCCCAGAGAACCGCCACCTGATCGGCCAGCGCCATGGCCTCCCGCTGGTCATGGGTAATGAACAAGGTGGTCGCCCCGCTGGTCCTGTGAAAGGCGGCCAGTTCCTCTTCCATGGCACCGCGCAGATGCGGATCCAGATTGGCCAGTGGCTCGTCCATCAAAACGGTTTCCGCGCCCTGCGCCAGACATCTGGCCAGCGCCACCCTCTGGCGCTGGCCGCCGGACAGATCCGCCGGCTTGCGCTGCCCGTAAGGCGCCAGCGCCACCGTCTCCAGGCACTCGGCCACCCGGGCGGAGATTTCTGGGCGCGGTTTGCCCGCCGTTTCAAGGGGAAAGCCCACATTGGCCGCAACACTCATATGCGGCCACAGGGCATAGGACTGAAACACAACCCCGGCCCGGCGTGCTTCCGGCGCCACATGCACGCCCTTTCCCGCCACCCGGCGGCCACCCAGCGCAATCTCTCCCGCGTCAACCGGCTCAAGCCCGGCAATGGACCGTAACAAGGTGGACTTGCCGCATCCCGACGGCCCCAGCACGACAAAAAACGTGCCCGTCTCAATAAACAGGGACACGTCATTCAAAGCCAGATGCGAGCCGAAGGATTTGGACACGGAGACAAGGGAAATCGACATGCTTCCCGGTATCTCCCTTATGTGACAGGGACATAACACCAAGCCATCTGACGAAAGGTCATGATCAATTGCGCTTGGTATCGGTGCCTCTACTTGAGATCAAAGCCCTCGGGCTTGCCGCCCTCTTCGAGCCTCCAAGAACTCTTGCTATGCTTTCGGCAGATCGTAGATCACAATCCGCCCCCGCTCATCAATTTCAAGTACTCGATTCACCATGACATCAGCTGGATTTCCCATATTCTTGAGGTGAGCCACGGCAGCGCGAATGAGTTGCTTTGCTGAGTGTCGATCGACACAAGGTAAGATGATCATCCCAGGATGGATTTCAGCCCTGGCAGCCAACGCTCGGAAATCACGCGCGTTTTCCGTGACAATCAAAAGGTCTTCGTCAATGCACCTCTCGAGAACTTGGTGATCAGGAGCACCAAGCCCGCCCATGTTGCGAGGATGGACAATGTAGTGCCCATCCTCCTCCATCAATTCATTTGCAGTTTGAGGCGACAGGCACTCATCAAGAAAGATCTTCAAGTCCTAAAGCCTTAAGCGTTACGCCATGGCTTACCAGACTCGGGTCTTCCCCGGGGAGGATGTGTTCTCGCATAGATTTCCGCCGCTTCGAACGCTTCCCGAGGAATTTCAGGATAGTCTTCGGTCAGTTCATCGAGAGTTTCGCCACCTGACACGCGTCCAAGAACCGACCTACAAGTAATCCGGGTCCCCGTGATAACGGGCTCCCCGCCGAAGATTTCTGGATCTGACGAAAGATGTTTCTCGCGCGCGCGAAGGTAGCGAAGAGCTTTAATCCACTCTGTGCCTGCGACATCATTGAGTGTCAAATAAAGTCCGGCTGAGAGATGCACAACTCCGAGATCCTCGTCGTGACTGTGCTTAAGGAACTTCCAAATACGCTTCTTCGCAGATGTTTCCATTCGAATTCCACGAATTCTCGTCAATGTAGCAGCATACGCCACTGCATGAACTGGGACATGCGCAGCTTCATTGCGACGAAGCCGAAGCCTCATCTTGGTTTTTGGAACGATACCTTCTTCGGCAGCTTTTTCGATGCGCCTTACTGAGACGCCTGCGAGAAACGCAGCTTCATTCACAGTGAGAGCTTCACTTGCGATAGCCATGATAATCTTCCCCTATGAGGGAAAGATAAGATCTAGCCTCAAAAAAGTCAATGAAGCGAGCTTCCCCTCCATCGAGGCCCGTAGGCTTCGATTAAATTTTCTCGACATACTTACGATTAAGGTCAAGTATTTAAGATGATTTTATTCATAAAAAACAGAGCCCTACCGCAAAATCTGAGATAGGGTTGGCTCTCTTCGCGTCCCACCACACGGAATGTGTCCCTGCAGACGGGCCCCTGCACTTGACTCCGCCACCGGGGCGGAACCTTATTTCAGCCGAAGGATCTTCGCGCCAAGGCTGCGGGCATAGTTTTCCTGGCTGATCACCACCAGATTGGTCTCGCGCACATCCGTCTGTTTCAGCTCCAGCGGGGTCTTGCCATCCGGATTGACAATCACCTTTCGAGTGGGCGGCAGGCCCCGGAACACCAGAACACCGGCTTCCTTGGTCACAATCGCCCCATAGGGTTCATCATGGACAATACGGGTGGTGCCGCTCTCGGCCAGAGCCGCCGAGCCAAGACAGGAGACCAGACCGCCGGCAACCAGCGCAGATTTCAAAACGGTTTTCATGACGCACTCTCAATTAAGTCTTTATTTACCGTGAATCGTAACCTTTCCTTAAGATTTGCACCAGCTTTTCCGCCATTTTCACCAGAAAAAGACCCCAAAGACAAAGATCAGCGTTAACATTTGTCTTGAAATGAAACACCTTGACCAGCCCCGCTGCGAAACCGGCAGATGGGATCCGGTTGTCTTTTCTTCAGACAGATTGAACAAGCCAGATCTGGCCAGATCCGGCCAGATCCAACCCAAACCGAACGGGCGGGGCTTGGCGCGGCCGGGCAAATCAGGGTAAGCAACCAGGTCCGCAATTCGCAGGAGCGTTCCGGTGGCCTGGTCCCCTCAACAAGATGACGCCTTGAAAGAAGCCGCCGCATGGCTGAAGCGGGGTGACCGTCAGGTCTTCCGCCTGTTCGGCTATGCCGGCACCGGCAAGACAACCCTCGCCCGCCATCTGGCCGGGGATATCGACGGTGATGTCTGTTTCGGCGCCTTCACCGGCAAGGCCGCCCATGTGCTGCGCCAGAAGGGCTGCGAGGATGCGGGCACCATCCATTCCCTGATCTACCGCCCCCGCTCTGCCAAGGAAGAAGAAGAGGTGGACGATGACGAGGATGATACCGGACCGCAATTTGCCATCAAGCGGGACAGCGCGGCGGCGACCGCCAAGCTGATCGTGATCGATGAATGCTCCATGGTGGATGAGGATCTGGGCAAGGATCTTTTGTCCTTTGGCACACCGGTCCTTGTGCTGGGCGATCCGGCCCAGCTGCCACCGGTCAAGGGCGGCGGTTATTTCACCGAGGCCGAGCCGGATGTGATGCTGACCGAAGTTCACCGCCAGGCCCAGGACAACCCGATTGTGCGCATGTCCATGACCATCCGCGACGGCGGCCAGCTCGACTATGGGGACTACGGCGAAAGCAAGGTGATCCACCGTCGCCAGATCGACAAGGACCAGATCCTGTCGAGCGATCAGGTGCTTGTGGGCACCAACAAGACACGGCGTCTCTATAATGGCCGCATCCGGGAATTGAAGGGGCTTTCAACGCCCATGCCGGCGGTCGGCGACAAGCTGGTGTGCCTGCGCAACGACAAAACCAAGGGTCTGTTGAACGGCGGACTGTGGACGGTCAAGCGCCTGCGCCAGCCGCGCGGCAACACGTTGAGATTTGACGTTGTCTCTGAAGAGGAAGTTGCAGGCACGACGGTCAAGGTCAAGGTTCTGCCCGCCATGTTTGAGGATGGCGCGGAGAGCATCCCTTACGCTATCCGGCGCAAGGCGGACGAGTTTGACTATGGCTACGCCCTGACCGTGCACAAGGCCCAGGGCTCCCAGTGGGACGATTTGGTGCTGTTTGATGAAAGCTGGGCGTTCCGCGAACATAAGAGCCGCTGGCTCTATACGGCGGTGACCCGCGCGGCCGAACGCATCACCGTGGTGAGGTAGCCACAGTCAGCCGGACATTGCCGCCGCCGCCAAAGGTCTGGCTCTGATCGCTGAGAGGCAGGGATTGCAGGCCGGTCTCGATAAAGGTCGTCAGCTCTTCGCGCGCCACACCGCTGCGGCCCAGCACCGCGAGCGCCGAAAACTGCCCGCCAAGAAAAATTACCGCTCGGTGAATATCCGCATCCGCTGTTATTTCGGCCCTAGCAAGCGCTTTCGTCAGCCGTTCGCGGATGCCCTCATTGCGCCTGTCCCGCAGTCCCTTGACCACTTCCTGATGGCTCACCGGTCCGTAGGTGCTGTCCACCATGGCGTTGACCAGAAAACAGCCTGCGGGTGTCTTGTTGTTCAGGACGAGGTCGGCCACCGCATGCAGCGCTTCGCGGAAGTCTTCAAGCACATGCTGGCGTGCTTCCAACATCCGGGAAAAGATCGGCACCCCATAGGTGTCGAAATAGTGAACCAGAGCCTTTTCGAAAATGGCTTCCTTATCGCCAAAAGCGGCGTAAAGACCGGGTTTTGCCATGCCTGAGGCTTCGGAAAGGTCGGTCATGGAAGTGCCCGAAAATCCGTTCTGCCAGAACGCAATCGTGATGGCGTTCAGGGCCTCGTTGAGGTTCGTTTTTCTCGGCCGTCCGCGTGGCATTCACTCTACTCCTAAGTCACACCCCACACCAGGAACCGGACAAACCCCAATTGACCCGAATCCTGACACCGCCGATTTGGATACGTACCAGCAAGGTCAATTCGATCATCACAAATTGGCAGACCAATGACCAGGTTGCGGCGCAGCATACGCAGCTTGACGCGGTGCATTCAAGATACCTGGGCAAACTATTTCGAAAGCCGGTTCAATTCCGTCATCGGGACAGCGGGCACTTTGCGGCAGGGTGTGCTGGTCTTAAGCCAGTTAAACACCTCGATTCCCGCAGCTGGAGGAGAGAGCAGCTCCCGCTTCAGGCCAAATTGCCGGTGGACGGCCCCACACGGTCTCTTTTCCGCCGGATTGAGGCGGAATATCTTCGGCCGCCTGACTTGATCCATTTGAAAGCCGCATTCCACATGACCAGCCTCTCCTCTTCCGACACGGCCCCGGCCCACCCGAAAGGCGCGCTTGCCGCCGAAACGGCCTTGCGCATCGCGCACCGGATCGCAGACGAGGTCGGCTGCAAGGCCGGTCAGGTGAACGCGGCAGTCCAGCTTCTGGATGAGGGCTCCACCGTGCCGTTCATTGCCCGCTACCGGAAAGAAGCAACCGGCGGACTGGACGACAGCCAGCTGCGCAAGCTGGAAGAGCGGCTGATTTATCTGCGCGAACTGGAAGACCGGCGCGTCGCCATTACCCGATCCATCGAGGAACAGGGCAAGCTGACAGAGGCGTTGAGCGGCTGCATCGCAGCGGCTGAAACCAAATCCCAGCTGGAAGACATTTATCTGCCGTTCAAGAAGAAGCGGCGCACCAAGGCCCAGATCGCCAAAGAGGCCGGGCTGGAACCGCTGGCCGATCTGCTGCTGGCCGACCCGGGCAAATCCCCCGACGCCGAAGCGGCGGCTTTCCTTGATGACAGCAAGGGTATTGCCGACACCAAGGCGGCTCTCGACGGGGCCCGCCAGATCCTGATGGAACGGTTTTCGGAAAATGCCGGACTGGTTGGCCGCCTGCGCCGCCATGTGGAAGAGCGCGGCGTGGTCCAGTCCAAGCTTATTGACGGCATGGCGGACAAGGGCGCGAAATTCGCCGACTATTTCGACTACAACGAGCAATGGTCGAAGATCCCCAGCCACCGGGCCCTGGCGCTTTTCCGGGGCCGCAACGAAGGCATCCTGTCGGTCGACCTGACCGTGGACGCAGACGATGTGTCTCCGGTCCTGCCGGCCGTAAGGATGGTTGCCGACACCTATGGCATTGCCGATCAGGGACGCCCGGCGGACAAGTGGCTGATGGATGTCGCCCGGTTCGCCTGGAAGGTGAAACTGGCCCTTCACCTGGAGCTCGACCTGATGGGTGTTCTGCGCGACAAGGCCGAGGAAGAGGCCATTCAGGTCTTTGCCCGGAACCTGAAGGACCTGCTGTTGGCCGCCCCGGCAGGCGCCCGGTCCACCCTTGGCCTCGATCCCGGCATCCGCACGGGTGTGAAGGTGGCCGTGGTGGATGACACTGGCAAGCTGGTCGACACTGCCACCATCTATCCCTTCCAGCCGCGCAACGACCTGTCAGGCTCCCGCGCCACCCTGCTGGCGCTGATTGCAAAACACAAGGTTGGGCTGATCGCGATTGGCAACGGCACCGCCAGCCGGGAAACGGACAAACTGGCTGGAGATGTGCTGGCTGACATTCCCTCAGCCCAGCGGCCGGTGAAGGTGATTGTCAACGAGGCGGGCGCGTCCGTTTATTCCGCCTCCGAGCTTGCGGCAAAAGAAATGCCCGATATCGACGTCTCCTTGCGCGGAGCTGCCTCCATTGCCCGCCGCCTTCAGGACCCGCTTGCGGAACTGGTCAAAATCGAACCGAAATCCATCGGTGTCGGCCAGTATCAGCATGACGTCAACCAGACCAAACTGGCCCGCGCGCTCGACGCTGTTGTGGAAGATGCGGTGAATGCCGTGGGTGTCGATCTCAACACGGCCTCCCCGGCGCTCCTATCCCGGATTTCCGGCCTTTCGGACAGCCTGGCCAAGGCTGTTGTCGAGCACCGGGAGACCATTGGCCGTTTTGAAAAACGCTCCCAGCTGAAAGACGTGCCGCGGCTTGGCGCCAAGGCGTTTGAGCTTTGCGCCGGGTTCCTGCGCATTGCCGACGGCTCTGAGCCATTGGACGCCTCCTCGGTTCACCCGGAGGCCTATCCGCTGGCCAAACGCATCGTGAAAGCCTGTGGCCGGGACGTGCGCCAGCTGATGGGCGATGCTTCGGTGCTGCAAGGGCTCGATCCGAAAGAGTTTACGGATGAGACCTTCGGCCTTCCCACCGTGCGCGACATTCTGTCGGAGCTTGAAAAGCCGGGCCGCGATCCGCGTCCGGGATTCAAGACCGCCGCCCTTCAGGACGGGGTGGAGGAAATCTCGGATCTGAAGCCGGGTATGAAACTGGAAGGCACGGTGACCAATGTCACCAATTTCGGCGCCTTTGTCGATGTGGGCGTTCATCAGGACGGCCTTGTCCATGTCTCTCAGCTGGCCGACCGGTTCGTGGACGACCCGCACCAGGTGGTCAAGGCGGGCGATATCGTCAAGGTGACGATCCTGGAGGTGGATGTGCCGCGCAAGCGGATCTCCATGACCATGAAGTCCCAGGCTGATTACCAGGGCCAGCGGGAGCGGTCCGGCAGCGACCGGCCCGGCCCGGGCGGCCGTCCTCAGAACCAGCGCACCCCCGGCGGCCATGCCCCCCGTGGCAAAGGTCCGCGCGGCGGCGGTAAAGATGGCGCCCCCAAGGGGGGAGACAGCGGCAGCGGCAACAATGCCATGGCCGCAGCTCTGGCCGCAGCCATGAACAGGAAACGGACCTGAGCGAAATACCACCTTCGACACATCAACCCATCCAATAGGGTCTTATGTGCTCAGGCTGGTCAAAACCGCCCGCTTCGCGCCCGCAATTGGGTCCTTCACCGGCGCTTGTCCTGCAGACCGCCCTTCGTTGCACGGCAAGCAAGAACCTAAAAGGGCGGGAAGCGGACGTTCGCTGCCGTCGGAACGCAGAACCGAACTGGGGCCGTTTCCGGACGCTCAGGTTTAACGTGCCGGAAACGGGAGAGCTGCCTTTGGTGTGCCCTACCAAATAGCTGTGGCGCCACAATAATTCCGACGGGAAATGTTTCCCCGTGGCAACCTGTGATCGATCAACGGATAGTATTTCCAACCGTTTCGTTATCGCCTTTTAAGATTCACGCGTATGTCATCACCTTGGAACCAACCGCCTCCCTCGCTCCATGAAGAGATAATATCGCGAGAATCAAGCCATTGGACTAGCAAACGATTTTCATCTGAATTCGGTAATCTTGGTTTGTGATGTCCCGTCGTGATCTCACAAAACGGTTTCGGAAGTGACGCGAGGACTTCGCGAGCTTCCTCTACAGTCATGGTCGACTGAAGCTTGTTAAAGAGAGAAATCTGCGTCTCAACGGGGTTTGAATTGAGGATTAGCGATCGCCCTGTGCTAACATCAAGGTGGGGCAATCTTGCATCGGTGCGATCAAGAATCGAACCGATGAGTGCTGCTCGATCCGGAAACTCCGTGAGCGCGCTCATATTCATAAGATCAATGATGGCGCGCTTGTCGCCATCGTTTATGTCGCCTCTAAGGAGCGCTTCGCGGAAGTCGTCGTCAAGCGCAAACGTCTCAGGACTCGCGAGATAGGTTTTGATGTTTGCTGCTACGAAAAGCACCGGCAAGTCTGTCTCGTGATCTAGAAAGTCCAGGTTTTCCTTCGAAAAGGTGAGCTTATTCTCCTCGATAAGTATGGTGAGCTTCGAGGAAGATAGCTCCGCCGGAAAATTCTTCATCGGGTAGGGAATTGCTCGGACATACCCCCGGTAGCTTTCGTCGCTCATTGCATCCGCGTTAACGAGAATTTGGCGTAGCGGTAGTGTCTCCGAACCGCTCGGCAGAGGAGACTCCAGGATGACCGCGCGCACATCTTGCTGATCAAGATAGGTCACCAAGATATCAGCCGCGAAGCCACTGCCTCCCATAAACGCGATGCAATTCCCCCATGTCGGTTTGATACGTTGAAGCTCAAACACCATGGCGTGGAATCTCTCGGGAACTCCATCCAGCGTTGGGAGGAGAGCCGTTTGTCGTTCAAGAAACGTGCGCAGACTGCCTTCGTCAATTTCCTCACGGCATAGGATATCTATTATGGCCGCGACATCCTCTTCGGAATTGTCGTCAAGCTCGAGAAGCACGTCGCTAAGATAGAGACCGAAGTCGCGTTCAACCCTCGTCAACAATGTCGGGTCCGTGATTGAACGTATTGTCGTGTAGTTACGCTCGCGAAACGCGGTGAGATTTGTCTCCCCCAGAACCTCTCGATAGACATGTTCAAGATTGGGTATCGAGAGCTCAAACAACCCCTTATTTACCATGAAGCGGACGGTCCGGGCGTATGACCCTATGGCCGAAAGATCCCGCACCTCGAAGCCAATGCACTCCAAGCGTTCGGGTGGCAGGTCAGATGCAAGTGCCAGAATTTCAGCGAGGTTCTCCGCGACGAATCCAGAGAATTCGCCGTTATCGCTTGCCGTCTTTGTGAGTGCACTTGGAGGAAGGTTCGTCAACAATTGCGTGACATGGGAGAGACTGCGCGTGCTTGCGATGGCTGTCGGAATGAAGCGCTTCCAATTATTGGCCAGGCCGGAAAGCAACCCGGAGACGTTGCGTCCCGCAGCATAATAGGCCTCGAAGAAAGCTTCGCAGTTGTCGAAATTGGACGCGATGAACTCGAAGAGCCTCCGAGTCTGATCGCTATAATGGGTCGTCTCGCTTAGAAGGGTGTCAACCAGCTTGATGTTAAGGACATAACTTTGACCAAAGTCCTCATCGCGCATCGCCGCGATGACCTCTTTTGGGTTGTCGATTGGAAAGGCTGGAACAGGTGTAACGAACGCTCGTATCTGAATCAGGAACTTGTTGTCATTCGGCGACAGTCGGCCAGAGTGGAAGAGTGATGTATATTGGTAATATGTGTCGTCAAGATGCCCTTCCAAAATAAGAAAGCGAGCCAGATCTCCTTTCTCGATAAATCCGTCGAATAGATCAGTTACACGATCGGCGCTTGAACGGACAAGCTCATTGAATTTAATTGTTCGAAGCGTTCCGATTCTTGATCTTAGATCCCGAATTCGGCGCAAGCTCTCGTCCTTCTTGGCCGTCGCCTTGTTTTCTATTTCCAACTTGCGTTGCGAATAGGATTTCAAAGGATCAACATTGTCTTGCAAACTGGCGATACTCACACGCGGCTGGTGGCCATTGACCTGCAGGCAATGGAGATGTTCAGCTCCGATCAATTGTTCAAAATCATTGTGGCCTGCCACCTCTTGAATCATAATCCAAGACCGTCCGTCTAGGCTGACAGCGTAGACTTTTGCCGGCAGCATCTCCATAAGAGCCATTCCGTAGATCAGACGTAACTCTTTTAGGTCGGAGGGGGTCTGTCGCTCGGCGGTTTCAATCGTCTGTTCGAGATCCGCGATCTCGGATCGAAACGCGGCCTCGCCCTGCATTATGAGTTCATCTTTGCGGTTCAAGATGTTGGCGAGATTTCCTTCGCCGCGATGCAGGTGTTCAAAGTCTCGGGGATAAACGTTCTTGTAGATCAAGACTGCCAGCAGCTTATCTGCGTTGAGCACATTCTCGTCGTCGGTTTCCAAGTTAGCAGCGTATATAGCATATTCATTGAATATATTCTGGATCAGCCGGAGGTCGTTGAGATAGCGCGAAACTTCTCTGAGGAATTGACGACCAAGACGGCTGTCGAGCGCCAGCCTCTTTCCTTGCTCCAAAACCATATCGATCGAGTTCGATGCGTTAATGATCGGAATGACTGGAATTATGAATTCGAAGAACTTGGTTCGATCAGTATTGGCGAATACGTCATCGCGTAAGGCATAAAGAAACCTGATGGTTCGATTGACGCCCGCGTTCTCATTTACCAAGCTGTTGATTTCACGCAATGTCACGAAGATTTCGGGGTCTTCGAAGCGGTCTAAGTCCTCAATGATGACGAGATCATATTCTGTCGATTGGAAGAAATAGATGATTTCATCTAGGTGACGGTTGAGGATGGAATCCTGATTATCTGATGCTGGCCTTATCTCAATATCTTTCAGTGAGAAACTCTTCAGTGATAACCCGAAGCTGGCCACATAAAAGTGATGCAGCACTGCCCAGAGGAATAGCGCTGCGAAGGCGAAGCCTCCGAGATTAAGCCAATTGCTCAGAGCGAACGGACTGAAGAAACTGCCGTCTAGAATAACTTCGCGCTTTGCGAAAACGTACCAAAGCGCAACCAGACCGATCGTGATGTACAGCGATTTTAATATCGATAGAACGCCGGGCGACTGAATTCGCTTAAAGCGCGACAATGGGAGTTTATTGGCGTCGGCGCCGTAAAGCATCTGCTCCAGTATGCTTCTTTCAATTCTTTTGCGTCTTTCGTCACCATTCACTGGGGCCGCTTCGTGTGCGAACGCTGCGAGAGATATGTGAAGCCTCGACCTAGGATGTTTTTTAAGGAAGGATTGGATAATACTGCTTTTTCCTGACCCGTAGGGACCTGTAAGCGCAATATTAAATACCTTCGGATCGGTCGTGGCGAAGTCTAAAGCTTCTGCATATACACCGTCCTTGTCAGCTTGATCAGTTGGAGCGAGATTTACGAACCTAGACGGCGTGGCCGCCGAACTACCCATACTTTTCAAAAAGTCCGCCAAACCAATGAGTCGTGCCGCCAACCAGTTTGTTAGTTTTGCAATGCCTTTGCTCATAATTTCCTACAATCAACGTTCCAAGCAGTTAAAATTAATAGGGCTTGGAAATCACCTAATTCTAGCTGGCAATAGCTCCGCATCTGAGAATCAATCACTAGGACTCCAGCATTCGCAATCATAACGCGAAGTGGCCAACGGCAATAGTTTTGATGGTCGGCAGCTATCGCGCGATAACGATATCAGACGGAACGACGAGAATGGGGACGCGGAGCCGCCATTGAACCTGCTGGTGATGAATGACCGCTCTGGGCCGCGAACGACGCTGGGGCAAAGTCGATCGCTGTGATCATCGTTGCGGCGCAGCAGGTCGGCTCCGGGTCCCAGTGTTGACGACTGCTGCGGTTTGCACGAATGTCTGCCTCGATGGAGATCTCGTTTGAAGAGGCAATGCAATGATTGATTTTCACATCCTGCTCGTGTTCTTCCCCATTGCATTGGCTCTAAACATGACGCCCGGCGCAGATATGCTTTTCTGCCTTGGTCAGGGCGCGAAATCCGGACCAAGAGCCGGCCTTTTCGCGTCTCTTGGGATTGCGACCGGATCGTTCATCCACGCCCTTGCTGGCGGCCTTGGTCTTGCAACATTGATCGCTGCGAACCCCATCGCATTCGAAGTGATCCGTTGGGCGGGCGTCGCCTATCTCGTTTATCTGGCCTTTCAGACAATCATGTCTCCAATAGGTCAGGTTTCACCAAACAATATTGAACGTTCATCTGCTTTTAAGGCATGGAAAGACGGCGCTTTTGTTTGCCTGCTCAATCCAAAAGTTGCGATCTTCATGCTTGCGCTGGTTCCTCAGTTTGTTGATCCGGAGCGCGGCTCAGTCCTGCTCCAGTTTTTGATCTTCGGAACAATTCTGAACATTGGCGGCACTTTGATTAACGGGATAATCGGCATGTTTGCGGGCAGGATCAGCGGTGTCTTGGCGAAAAACAAGCGCGTAGCGCGTGGCCTCCAGTACGCGACGAGTTCCGTCTTTTTCGGGCTTGCAGCGAAGCTGGCGTTTGATCGGCGCTGATGTTTCCACATGCCTGTTGTCATTATTGACCGGACATTCACGGGATGAACCGCAGCTGTGGCAATGTCCCGCAGTGCCGGCATCTGGCGGGCAATCGTCTTTGCTGACGTAGCGAATGGAGGCTTCGACGGGCTGCATCGCGGCAGTATATCAGCGGGTGAATGTCGGCAATGAGCCGGAAGCGACGACGAGCCTACAGGGCGCGAGTGGCTGTTTCGCCAAATGCCGGAACCCAAACCTTTATGGCAACACATAACTGCGCTTGGTAGTGCTTGAAACCACATTTGGATCAGGGTCTGGGGAGCGCTTCCACGCCTTTTCTTTCAACGCAGGCGCCCCCAAGCCCTTCTTCCGGTAGCGCCTTCAGGACAGACGCACAAGCTGTTTGCCGGGAGAGATCCAGAACACCCGCTACGCAAAAACATCCGCTTCACTTGGCAGATGTTCGCCCTGCTCCTCAAGGTCCTTGCGATAGGCCTGACAGATGACCACCGCAAAGACGGCAAAGCTGGATGACGAAATCAGCTTGACCGCGGCCAGCGCCAGAGCCCCGGCCGGATCCGGAATGCCCTGTGGCGTGACCGGATCTGATCCGATGCCGAGATTTTCAAAAAGGATCAGGGCTGCGAATCCGAGTGCCATCACCCCGCCGACCCCAAAAGCCAGTCTCGGGAGCAGATACCGGGCCTGCCGGATCGCCCGGCCAACCGCCAATCCCGCTCCCGGGCGAACCCCCAGCAGCATCGCCGGAAAGGCCGTCCCGAAAAGGAACATCGTCAGAAAATAGATCCCGGCTCCGCTAAGGACTGTCAATCCGAGAAAAGCTTCCCGGTTCAAACTCTGGTCGAGGGACCCCGCCATGAGCAGAAAGATGACGGCGATACCCACCACGAGGATCGGCACATAAAGCAGCAGGAAATAACGCAGGAGAAAACCGGCAAATTTCCGATTGATATCCTTGCCCTTTGGGTCCAGCCCCAGCAGATGCACACAAAAGTAGAAGACAAGACCGGCCTCGGCGAGGCCACGCGCAAATGTGATCGAGTTGTTCAAGTCATAAACAACATTGACCGTTTCCAGACCATAGAGCGCGCCGGTAAAGCCGAGAGATGCCGGCCAGCACGCCAGGATCGTGCTGTAGGCCTGCGAAAAGATATTGGACCCGTTCACGCAAAACACCTTCCGGGGATATAATCGCCTTCCTGTCTAGCCGGTTTTCAGGCCTATGAGCAACCGGTCCGGGTACAGATGACAGTTTCCCGTATTGAGAATCCGGAGACATGGTCAATGCTTTGAAAAAAGCGATCTGAAAGCGTTGTCACAGATGAAGAAAGCAATGCGCCTCCGCCGGGTCAGTCCGGCCGTTTTTCCGGTGTCAACAGCCAGGAGAAAACGGCAAGTGCCAATGCCGCACCGGCAAATTCGGCGGCAATGAACCCGGGCAGATCCGCCGGGCGGATGCCCGCGAATGTATCGGTAAAGGCCCTGGAAATAGCCACAGCCGGATTGGCAAAGGAGGTTGACGCCGTGAACCAGTAAGCAGCCGTGATGTAAAGCCCGACCAGCCAGGGCACGGCCGCTTCCCGGAACCTTATGCCAGCCAGAATGCTGGCCAGAAGCCCGAAGGTGGCAACGACCTCCGCCACCCATTGCCCCGTCCCGGTGCGGATGGTTGAAGAGGCTTGAAGCACCGGCAATTCAAACATGATGTGGGCCACAAGCGTTCCGCAAATTCCGCCGAAGATTTGAGCGGCCATGTAACCGATGCCGGTGCGCAGGTTCATGTCGCGTTTCAGCCAGAAGACGAAGGTGACCACCGGATTGAAATGAGCCCCGGAAACGGGCCCCAAAATGGTGATCAGAACGACCAGAATGGCGCCGGTGGGAAGTGTGTTGCCCAAAAGGGAAACGGCAACATCCTCAGACAGGCTGTCCGCCATGATGCCCGAGCCAACCACGGTGCCCACCAGCATGGCGGTTCCAAGGGCCTCGGCGGCCAGCCGGCGGGAAAGGCTAAAATGCAGCATGAAGGGCCTCGTTCAATCTTCCAAAGTGCCAATGGCAGCCAGTCTGGATGCACCGTCTCCGGCCTCAAAAACATCCTCGCCAAGGGCAAGCATCTCGCCGATCCGGCGCTCCAGGCGTTGATAGGCAAGATCAAAGGCCGCGCCCCGCACAGCATCATCACCTTCCACTGAGGCCGGATCGGCAATGCCCCAATGAACCACCAGCGGATGCCCGGGCCAGACCGGGCAGGCTTCTCCCGCAGCGCTGTCGCACACCGTGACAATCAGGTCCATTTGCGGTGCTTGAGGGCCGGCGAACTCTTCCCAGCTCTTGGAGCGGAACCCGTCGACCGGCAGGCCTTTGCGGCTCAGACAGGCCAGAGCATCCGGATTGATCTGGCCCCTAGGCGTTGATCCGGCGGAAAAGGTCGCAAATTTCCCCGCACCCAGATGCCGTAAAATTGCTTCCCCCAGCACGGACCGTGCCGAATTTGCCGTGCATAGAAACAGGACATTGCGCATTGTCCGTCAGCCTCGCTTGCAGTTCATGTCTTGATGAAAGGGCCTGAGCCCCTGGAGAGGTCTGGAGACAGGCCGGCAAACGGAGCACACAGAGCCGGCTGCCCACCGCAGCAATCCTCAAGCAGATAGGTCACCAGGTGCTGCATTTGCACCAGGTTCGCCCGGTAGAGAATCGAACGCCCGTCCCGCTCGGCCTGCACAAGACCGGAACGGGACAGAGCGCCCAAGTGGGCCGATAGGGTATTCGGACGCACCTTGAGTGCATGTGCGATCGCCCCGGCGGTCATGCCGTCTTTTCCCGTTTTCACCAAAAGGCGGAAAACGTCGAGGCGGGTTTCCTGACCTAAGGCAGCCAATGCAGTCATGGCGTCTTCTTTTTCCATAATTCGAGAATACCCGAATTATGGAATTGATCAAGGACAAATTTTTCTCAGAACAAAGGGCATGGTTTGATTGCAAAAGCCAAAAGCCTGCACCTGATACCGCCCGCAACCATTGCTGCGCTCAGACAGAGCGGCGAAAAACAGCTTGGGCCGCGGGAAGATCTTCAGTCAGCGCGGAGGCTCGATGTGACCAGAGCCGCAATCGGCGTGCACAGATCCGGCTGGCCGCCGCAGCAATCCTGCAGCAGGTAGGTCAAGAGAGATTGCATTGTCGACAGGTCGGCCCGGTAATGAATGGAGCGCCCGTCCCGCTCCGCCTCTACGAGGCCAGACCGGGACAGGGCGCCCAAGTGGGTCGATAGGGTGTTCGGACGCACATTAAGTTCTTCTGCAATGGCACCGGCGGTCATGCCTTCTTTTCCCGTTTTCACCAGAAGGCGAAACACGTCGAGGCGGGTTTCCTGACCCAAGGCTGCCAAAGCACTCAAGGCATCTTCTTTTTTCATAATTCGATAATACCCGAATTACCGAATATTGCAACTTTCAACTGATATTCCATCCAACTTCAAGTGAAGATATGCGTTTTCACGGATCCCGGTCTGCGCGAATGCCGCTTTTTCCACAACTGAGAAACACCCCTGGCGCCCTTCTGCCGGGCATCTCATACCACCCTCACTAGATAGGAACCGATCTGACCGTGTTTGGGGACTGTTCGGCAAGGAGCAGGTTGCAGGGCGATATGGTTTATCGTTCAAAACCTGGGACGCAGCTGAACAGTCCTCAAACACGGCCTCGGTGGCCTGCTCCGGCCCGCCGGACTGCGTTGCGCCGCTTGAACGGCCAAAAAGGCCGTCCTGCGCAACGCGCCTTGCCGGCCAATCCGGACCAGCGCCATCAGATGGGTTTCTATCTAGTGAGGTTGGTATCAGGCGGCCTTGGCCGCCAGACGTTTCCTGATGCTGTCAATATCGGCCCTGGGGGTCGCGGCAAACAGGGTCTTGGTGTAGTCGTGCTGCGGGCTGTTGAAGACCTCATCGCGCGTGCCGTATTCTACCACTTCCCCGAAATACATCACCATCACCTTGTCGGCGATATAGCGCACCACCGACAGGTCATGGGAGATGAACACATAAGTAAGGCCCATCTCGTCCTGAAGGTCTGCCAGGAGGTTCAAGATCTGCGCCTGGACGGACAGATCCAGTGCGGAGACCGGTTCATCCAGCACCAGCAGTTTCGGCTTCATCATAATGGCCCTTGCAATGGCAATGCGCTGGCGCTGGCCACCGGAGAACATATGCGGATAGCGCCCGTAATGTTCCGGCTGCAAACCAACCTTCTGCAGCATTTCAAGGGCCAGATCCCGGCGCTCAGCGGCCGGCATGTCTGTGTTGAGAAGAAGCGGTTCTTCCAGCACATGACCGATCTTCTGGCGCGGATTGAGCGACCCATAGGGGTTCTGAAAGACAATCTGTACCTTCTGGCGCATTTCCCGCGAGATACCGGTTTTTGCAATATTGATGGGCAGGCCGTCGATTTCGATCGTGCCTGCGCTTTGCGCATCGATCATGGTCAGCATGCGGGCCAGGGTGGACTTGCCGCAGCCGCTTTCGCCAACCACCGCCAGGGTCGTACCCCGCTCAACATCGAGGCTGACGCCCTTGACCGCCGTTAGCTGCGACGCCTTCTTGAAGAGGCCGCCCTTGATGTCATAGGTCCGGTAAACATCCCGGACTTTCAGGATTGTATCCTCAGCCATTTCAGAACCCTCCTGCTTCGGCAAAATCACTGACCGTCGGCAGGCGGTCACCCGTTGCATTTTCCGGCAAAGCCGACAGCAAGGCCCGAGTGTAGGGGTTTTGGGGGTTTTCAAACAGGGACAAGACGTCCGCCTCCTCCATCTTGCGGCCCTTGTATTGCACGATCACCCGGTCGGCGGTTTCCGCAACCACCCCCATATCGTGGGTGATCATGATCAGCCCCATGCCGCTATCCTGCTGCAGCTGGACCAGAAGATCCAGGATCTGCTTCTGGATGGTCACGTCGAGCGCCGTTGTCGGCTCGTCGGCAATAAGCAGTTTGGGAGCACAGGAAATGGCCATGGCGATCATCACACGCTGGCACTGGCCACCGGACATCTGGTGCGGAAAGGCGTTGAGCCGGCCAGCCGGATCGGGAATGCCGACTGATGTCAGCAGCTCCACCACCCGGTCCCGGACCTTGCGGCCTTTCAACTCCGTATGGGTCTTGAGCGCTTCGCCGAGCTGAAAACCGACCGTGAAACATGGGTTGAGGCTGGCAATCGGCTCCTGGAAGATCATGGAGATGTCCCGGCCGATCACCCTGCGCCGGTCCCGGGCGTTCAAGCTGCGCAGATCAAGGCCCTCAAACGTCATGGCATCGGCCGTGATGGTGGCCGTCTCCGGCAGCAGGCCCATTGTGGCCAGCATGGCAACGGATTTGCCCGACCCGGATTCCCCGACAATAGCAAGCACTTCACCCGCATCGACGGTATAATCAACCCCGTCCAGCGCCTTGAACGGCCCTTTGGCGGTGTCGAATTCGACCCGCAGGTTGCGAATTTCAAGGAGTGGCATTATATTTTTCCTCAGTATGAAAGGTCATACAGCACAAGAGGCCAGACGACATGCGAACGAAACCTATCATTCCGCTGATCTGAACCCGGCCGGTTCCGGCTAAGGGGCCAGGCATTTTTGCAGCCCCCCGAACAGCGCCGCCAGGTCGGCCGCGTAAACTTTCACGACAAGATTGACAATCAGGCTGGCCGCAACAATGAGCAGCCCGGCGCGGGCCACTCTCGACAGCCAGCAATAGACAGCGATCATCCGCCGCGCATTCGCCCCCGCCTTCAGGCAGGACCGGGCGATCTCGCGCAAGTTGCCCAGAACCGCCGTCTTGCGGTCCACACTCAAGGCCCGGAACGCATCGCTGCGCAGATCCGACAAGAGATAGTAAAGCCCCCGCTCCAGATTGTAGTAGCGCACGATGGAGCGCAGCGGCGAGTTCGGGATGATGGACAGCTCGCTCTTCACCGTTCCCATGACCAGATTGTCGCCGCTGGCGAGCGTGTAGATGTCATAGGTCTTGAAGGCCCGGCTGGCCGCTTCCAGCTGTTCGGTGATCCGCTGATATTGCTCGTCGGACGCATGGGGTTCGACCCCGTCCATATTGGTGCGGATCTCGACCTTGAGCGCGGTCAGAAGCTCGTCCTGCTTGCGCAGGCGCTCATACCACCACACCAGCCAGGCAACGACGGATTTCGCCAGCCAGGCCGCCGCCGCGATCATCGCGGCCGTGGCCGCAGCAATCACGGTGGCCGCGCCCCGCTCCAGCCCTTGCAGAAACAGAACGGCTTCACACAGGACGTCCACCCGCCTCAGCTCCTCTTCAGTTTCGGGTCAAGCGCATCGCGCAGACCGTCGCCGACCAGATTGATGGCCAGAACGGTAATCAGGATCGCCAGCCCCGGGAAGGTCACCACCCACCAGGCCCGCAAAATGAATTCCCGCGCCTCGGCCAGCATCGTGCCCCATTCCGGGGTTGGCGGCTGGGCGCCCATGCCCAGAAAGCCGAGAGCGGCCGCATCCAGAATGGCATTGGAGAAAGACAGGGTTGCCTGAACGATCAGAGGCGCCAGGCAGTTCGGCAGGATGGTCTTGAACATCAGCCGCATGTGCCCGGCTCCGGCCACCTTGGCCGCAACCACATAATCCCGGGACCGTTCCGAAAGCACTGCCGCCCGGGTGAGGCGGACAAAATGCGGCTGCAGCACGATGGCAATCGCGATCATGGCATTGATCAGCCCCGGCCCCAGAATGGCCACCAGAACCAGCGCCAGCAGCAAGGAGGGAAACGCCAGGATGATATCCATGATCCGCATGATGAAAGTATCAACGGCCCCGCGCATATAACCGGCCACCACCCCCATGGTGATGCCGCCGGTCAGGGCGATCGTGACCACCATGACCCCCACCAGCAGGGACAGGCGCGCTCCATAGATCAAACGGGAGAGGATGTCCCGGCCGATGGCATCCGTGCCCAGCAGAAAAGCGTCCTTGCCGCCCTCCTGCCAGACCGGCGGGGTCAGGAAACTGTCCCGGTACTGGAAGTCAGGATCATGCGGAGCCAGGACCGGTGCGCCAACCGCCATGAGAACCAGCAGCACGAAGACCACCAGTCCGGCGACCGCGCCCTTGTTCTGGGAAAAATAATACCAGAACTCGGCGAGCCGGGCTTTGGTCGCATTCCGGCTTTCCGTTTCCAGTTTCAATGTGTCTGCCTTTGCAGGCGCAGAGGGATCTATCATTGCTCTTTTCCTCCGGCTCAGGTGTGGCGAATGCGCGGATTGATGAGGCCGTAGAGCACATCAACAATCAGATTGACCATCATGATGATCCCCGCGATCAGAAGCAGCCCGCCCTGGACCACCAGATAGTCACGCCGGGAAATACTGTCGACAAGCCACTTGCCGATCCCGGGCCAGGAGAAGATCGTCTCGGTCAGGATGGCCCCGGCCAGAAGCACGCCGACCTGCAAGCCAATGGTTGTGACCACCGGAATGAGCGCATTGCGCAGGGCGTGCAGGCCGATGACCGAGCGCGGCGGCAGCCCTTTGGCCCGCGCCGTGCGCACATAGTCCTCGCCCAGAACCTCCAGCATGGCGGACCGGGTCTGGCGGGCAATCACCGCCATGGGAATGGTCGCCAGCACGATGGACGGCAGGATCAGATGCTGAACCGCCGACAGGAAGGCGCCCTTCTGCCCGGACAGCAGGCTGTCGATCAGCATGAAACCGGTCACCTGTGGAAAGTAGTACAGCAGGGAAATGCGCCCGGAAACCGGGGTCCATTGCAGGATGCCGGAAAACAGGATGATCAGCAGCAGCCCCCACCAGAAGATCGGCATGGAATAGCCCACAAGAGCCGTGCCCATGATGGCCTGGTCTGCCACGGTACCGCGCTTGACCGCTGCGAAGATGCCCGCCGGGATGCCCAGGCAGACCGCAATCAGGATCGCGCACAGGGCCAGTTCTGCGGTTGCGGGAAACAGCGTCAGAAAATCGTCCAGAACCGGGCGTTTGGAGACAAATGAAATCCCGAAGTCTCCCTGAAAAATCCCGAGAATATAGTCGAGATACTGCTGCCACCAGGGTTTGTCGAAGCCAAGCTGCGCCAGGATTTCAGCCCTGCGTTCGGGGCTCACGCCGCGCTCGCCGGCCAGAAGAACAACCGGGTCCCCGGGCAAGAGGCGAATGAACACGAAGGCGACAAAGGTGACGCCAAGAAAAGTCGGGATCAACAGACCGATACGGCCCAGAAGAAAACGAAGCATGTCAGGTTCCAGATACGAAGAACCAGCGGACCCCTTCTCAGGAAAGGAAGGCCTCCGCCGGTCAGAATTTGCGAAAGCGCCGGCAGAATCCCTGCCGGCGCTTCACGTTTTCAGGCGGGTTTACTCCGCGATGTCCACACCCTTGAACCAGTGGCCACCAAGCGGGTCCATCACATAGCCGGAGACCTTGGAGGACATCGGCATGAAGACGACGGAATGGGCGATCGTGGCCCAGGGCGCCTGCTCCTTGAAGACAACCTGCGCCTCTTCATAGAGCTTGGTGCGCTCGGCCTTGTCGGTGATCGTCTTGGCTTTCTGGATCAGAGCTTCGAACTCGTCGTTGCACCACTGGGCACGGTTCGAGCCGCCAACACCATCACAGCCAAGCAGAACGGCCAGGAAGTTGTCCGGGTCGCCATTGTCACCGGTCCAGCCGAGCAGAACAGCCCCGTCGCGGTTGACGTCCTTGGAGCGGGACAGGTACTCGCCCCACTCATAGGAGACGATCTCGACATTGACGCCGATCTTGGCAAAGTCGGCCTGAATGACCTCGGCCATACGCCGTGCATTCGGGTTGTAGGGCCGCTGTACCGGCATCGCCCAGATCTTCATGGACAGGTTTTCGACACCGGCAGCCGCCAGCATTTCCTTGGCCAGCTCCGGATTGTAGTCGTCGTCTTCAACAGCGTCGTTGTAGGACCACATGGTCGGCGGAATCGGGTTCTTGGCCGCTTCGCCGGAGCCCTGGAAAACCGCATCCAGAATGGCCTGTTTGTTGATGGCGTGGTTCAGGGCCTTGCGCACTTCCGGCTTGTCAAACGGCGCGACCTTGGTGTTGTAGGCCAGATAGCCCACATTCAGGCCCTGCTGTTCCATCAGGGTCAGGCCGCTGTCAGCCTTGATATCAGAAATATCGGCCGGTGCCGGAAAGGGCATCACATGACACTCACCCGCCTTCAGCTTCTGAAGACGCACCGCCGCATCCGGGGTGATGGCGAAGATCAGGTTGTCGATCTTTTCCTTGCCGTCCCAGTAGTCAGGATGGGCCGCATAGCGGATGACCGCGTCTTTCTGATAGCCGACAAACTTGAACGGACCCGTGCCGACCGGCTGCTGGTTGAGCTGTTCCTTGGTGCCCGCGGCAGCCAGCTGATCGGCATATTCGGCGGACACGATGGAGGCGAAATCCATGGCCAGGTTCGCGATCATCGGCGCTTCCGGCCGGTTCAGCACGAATTTGACGGTATAGTCGTCAACCTTCACGATCTCCTTGATGAGATCAGGCATGGACATGCCGTTGAAATATTCCCAGGCTGCACCGGCGGTGTATTCATGCCACGGATTGTCCTTCTTCAGCTGGCGCTCGAAGGAGAAGATCACGTCATCGGCGTTGAAATCGCGGGTCGGCGTGAAAAAATCGGTCGTGTGAAACTTCACACCCTTGCGCAGGTTGAACGTGTTTTCCAGACCGTCTTCAGACACATTCCAGCTTTCCGCGAGCCCCGGAAGCACTTCCGTGGTGCCGAGCTTGAACTCGACAAGCCGGTTATAAAGCGGTTTGGAGGACGCATCGAATGTGGTACCGGCGGTGTAAAGGGCGGTATCGAAGCCTTCAGGAGACCCTTCCGAGCAATAGACCAGGGTCTTTGCCGACGCGCCGCTTGCCGCAACCACAGCAAGGCTCGCACCGAGAAGAGTTGCCTTCAAGGTTTTTTGAAAATTCATCAATTTGTTCTCCCCTTGATGAAGGGCAAGGGCCTTGCATCATTGAAACGTGCAAAGGAGTTAAGCCCGAGCCAGCGCAAACTAAGGCTTTTTTCCGACAGAAAATCAACTGCCAACATATTTCTAATTTTACGCATGTTTTGAAATGTTTTTGCTAGGTAAGCGGCGCTGACGTAGTTTTCTCACCGGAAACACTCTTAACGGGGAAGCTTTATCACAGCAGAATTATTTGACCGAATGGTCTAAGTTTTTGAAAAAGAAAGATCTCTCAGCACCTTCCCTTTCAGAAGGGCAAAAGGCCGCAGGAATCCAGGCGCCAGCGGGCCAGCTCACTCCCCCAAGGGAAGATGCCAACCCGTCCGGGCACCCGGGGCATGGCCTTTTCAAGAAGATTTTGAGCGTGTTCTGCCAACCGCATCCCGCCAGCCTGCCAGCAGACGGCCCCGCTGGATCTCCTCAAGCCCGGGCTCGAAACGTTTTTCCAGTTTCCATTGGGCGGAAAACGCGTCCTGCCCCGGCCAGATCCCGGCCTTTGACCCGGCCAGCCAGGCCGCCCCCAGTGCTGTTGTCTCAGCAATCGTCGGACGATCAACCGGCGCGCCCAGAATGTCGGCAAGAAACTGCATCGTCCAGTCGGAGGCGGTCATACCGCCATCCACCCGCAAGACAGGCGGCTCGACGCCGGACCAGTCGGCCCGCATTGCCTCCACCAGATCGCTGGTCTGATAGCCGACACTTTGCAGAACCGCGCGGGCAATTTCCTTCGGCCCGGTGTTCCGGGTCAGGCCGAACATCGCCCCGCGCGCCTCCGCATCCCAATAGGGCGCGCCGAGCCCGACAAAGGCGGGCACCAGATAGACATCCTGCGTGGGATCAGCACCTTCCGCGAGCCCCTGGGTGTCGGTGGCGCTTTCAATGAGCCCGAGCCCGTCCCGCAGCCACTGGACCGCCGCACCGGCTACAAAGATCGAGCCTTCCAGAGCGTAGGTGGTCTCACCATCAAGCCGGTAGGCAATGGTTGTCAGCAGCCGGTTCCTCGACCGGACGGCCGTGCTGCCCGTGTTCATGAGGGCAAAACAGCCGGTGCCGTAGGTCGACTTTACCATGCCGGGATTGAAACAGGCCTGGCCGACCGTCGCCGCCTGCTGATCGCCTGCGACCCCGAGGATCGGCAGCGCCCGGCCAAACAGCTCCGGATCGGTCGTGCCGAACTCATCCGCGCTGTCCTTGACCTGCGGCAGGAGGCTCATGGGAATGCCAAGCACTCCGCACAGCTCTTCGTCCCAGCCGTTTTCGTGAATATTGTAGATCAGCGTGCGCGAGGCATTGGTCGCATCCGTCGCATGCACCTTGCCGCCGGTCAGATGCCAGATCAGCCAGGTATCGACCGTGCCGAATGCCAGCTCACCGCGCTCGGCCCGGGCCCGCGCGCCGTCCACATTGTCCAGCATCCAGGCGACCTTGGTTCCGGAGAAATATGGATCAAGCAGCAAACCGGTCCTGGAGGTGAACATGTCCTCCAGCCCTTTCTCGCGCAGGCCCGCGCAGAAATCCGCCGTACGCCGGTCCTGCCAGACGATCGCATTATAGATCGGCTCTCCCGTGGCCCGGTCCCAGATCAGCGCCGTCTCGCGCTGGTTGGTGATGCCGATTGCCGCCACGCCGCGGCCGCCTTCGGGCGCCTTGGCAAGCGCGTCCCGACACACCCGCAAAGTGCTGGTCCACAAATCGGAAGGGTCATGCTCCACCCAGCCGGATTTTGGAAAATGCTGCGGAAATTCCTGCTGTCCCACACCAACAGGACTAAAGGTCCCGTCAAACACAATGGCACGGCTTGATGTTGTGCCCTGGTCTATGGCCAAAACACATCCTGCCATGGCGCACCTCCCGATAGTCTTGTTGATTTAATCCGCCTCGAGTGTGGTGGACTTGAAATACGCCTGATTTGTGCAGCGCGCGCCGTAGCGTATTCCAATTCCGAAAACCATACTAGAAACATAGACTTTCTAGTCACCCTCATGAAGCTGAAGCTTGTTCTGAACGCGCTGGAAAGGAGACGAACTTCAGATTCAAGAGGGTCACCAGGCAAACCGGCCGCGATCTGCGGCCGGGCAAACTATGCCGCAGCGCCGGTCTTCTCTGCAAGACGGCCAGTCATATAGGCATCAAGCCGCTCAGCGGCCTCCTTGCCGACGCGCAGGCCCAGCTTGGTTCGCCGCCACAAAACGTCTTCCGCCGTCCGTGCCCATTCACGGCCCATCAGCCAATCGACCTCCGCGAGCGTCAGATCTGCCCCGAAACACTCGCCCAGATCGTCCAGGGTGGCTGCCGCCCCGAGCACTTGCCGGGCATCCGTGCCGTAGAGCCGGACAAGCCGGGTGGCAAATCTATCGGTCAGGAACGGATAGTCCTTCTGCAGCCCGGCCACTTCCGTTTCGAAGGCCAGCACCTGGAAATCCCCGCCTGGCAGTGGCGCCCCGCCGGTCCAAAGCCCGCCCTTCAAGGACAGATGATCGTCAAGTTTCTCCAGAACCTGCTCCGCCAGCTTGCGGTAGGTCGTGATCTTGCCCCCGAATACCGACAGAACCGCTGGCCGGCCTTCGCCCGCATCCAGTTCCAGCACATAGTCGCGCGTTGCCGCCTTGGCATCCTTGGCACCGTCATCATAAAGCGGCCTCACCCCGGAATAGGTGTGCACCACATCTTCCGGCGTGATCTCCTGTTCCAGATACTCGCTGGCGGCCGCGCACAGATAGGACACCTCATCACCGGAAATCTGCACCGCACCAAGGTCGCCCTGATAATCCACATCGGTGGTGCCGATCAGCGTGTAGTCGCCCTCATAGGGAATGGCGAACACGATCCGGCCATCGCCATTCTGGAAGATGAAACAGCGGTCGTGATCAAACTGGCGCGGCACGATGATATGGCTGCCCTTGACCAGGCGGATACCGGAGCTGTTATTGGCACCAACAACACCGCGCAGCATGTCCGCAACCCACGGCCCGGCCGCATTGACCAGCACCCGTGCGGTTACCATCCGCTCTTCGCCGGTCGCCAGGTCTTTCAGAACCACGGACCAGGCTTCGCTGTCCCGGCGGGCGCTGATGCATTTGGTGCGGGTCAGGATCTTTGCGCCCCGGTCCGCCGCATCCCGGGCATTGAGCACCACCAGCCGGGCATCATCCACCCAGCAATCGGAATATTCAAAGCCCTTGCGGAACAGTTTCTTCAGGCCTTGCGCATATGGCCCCTGGTCCAGACGGACCGTTTGCGTGGCCGGGAGCAATTTGCGCCCGCCCAGATGATCATAAAGAAACAGACCGAGGCGCAGCAGCCAGGCCGGCCGCAGGTCCTTGTGATGGGGCAGAATGAAGCGCAGCGGCCAAGCAATGTGCGGCGCAATACCCCACAGCACTTCCCGTTCCTTCAGCGCTTTGCGCACAAGATCGAATTCATAATATTCCAGGTAGCGCAATCCGCCATGGATCAGCTTGGTAGAGGCAGACGAGGTCGCGCTGGCCAGATCCCCCATTTCGGCCAGAAGCACCGAGGCGCCGCGCCCGGCCGCATCCCGGGCAATCCCCGTTCCGTTGATCCCGCCACCAATTACCAGAAGGTCATATTCAGCCGCCATCGGCCTGTCTCCGGCTGGAGCCTCCTGCGCGTGAGCGAGCGCCCAGGAAGGCTCGATCCATGAAAAATCCGGCCAACGTCCAAGAGCGCCCCGATTTTGGCCGCGCGCCGCTGACCCCGAGCGCATACGCGCCCTTTGAACTCCAAATGAAAATAAAACGAAACTTCTCGAAATTCAACCAACAATTCGGCCGAGACCTCAAGACACGCTTTCAGGGCCAGCTCGAAGGCCAGCCCTCACAGTGCGAACTGTTTGAGAGGTATCTGTTTTCGAACGCGGCCCGCTCATCCGGCTTCAAGACGCCCTGTCCTGCGCGCCGGTATTTTTTCAGTGTCAGACTGAAAAAGCCCTCCCGGTAGAGCACGATGGGCTCAAAAGGCGCCTATGGCCGACGTCTAAGGCGCAGCTTCGGCGTCAGCCGGTGCATCATCCGCAGGCGCGTCAGACACGGCAGACGCGCCGTCTTTCCCCATTAACGGTGCCTTGCCCCCGGCAAAGGGTGGGGTTGCCGCGTGATAGGTCACCTGCGGGAACGGGATTTCGATGCCCCTTTCATCAAACACCTGCTTGATGAATTCATTATAGGCCCGGCCGACAGACCACTGGTCCCCTGGCGTTGTCTTGATGCGCGCGCGGATGTCGATGGAGCTGGCCCCGAAATTGGTGACCCCGTGCATCTCCAGATCGCCGAAGATCTTGGCCCGGAAATCCGTTTCCTGCAGCCGATCGAAAGCATCGCACATGGCCTGTTTCGCAAAGGCGATATCCGTGTCGTAAGACACCCCGATCAGAGCCACATGATAGGAGAAGCCGCGCATGAAATTCGACACCATATCGACCGAGGAGAACGGAATGATATGGGTCGTGCCGTCCAGATCACGGATCCGCACGGAGCGGATGGTGATCCCCTCCACCGTGCCGGTCAAACCGGCCACCGTGACCACATCCCCCTCATTGATGGCATTTTCAATCTGAATGAAGGCCCCGGTGATGATGTCCTTCACCAGCGTCTGGGCGCCGAAGGAAATGGCCAGACCGACCACACCGGCACCGGCAATCAGCGGCCCGATATTGACGCCAATTTCCGACAGGCCGAGAAGCACTGCCATCACCAGAATAATGATGCTGAAAGCATTGCGGAAGAGTTGGAACAAGGTGCGTTCGCGAGCGCTGACAATATAGCCTGCCCGCGACTGCAGGCGCAGATCCACCCAGGACATGACCGCGAGCCAAACCACAAAGGCCACGAGCACCACAAAGAAAGCGGAGCCGTAACGCCCGACAAGATCCCGCCCGATATCACTGGAGAACCAGCCCAGCACATCCATGACACCCCAGATATCCAACAGGAGAAGGATGGTGCCGAGAAACACGACAAAGCGGATGATTTTCAACAGACGTGGCACAAAGGCATTGAGCCGGTACTGCAGCGCCGGCAGCTTCCGGTGAATGTCTTCCGGCAGCCGGATGCCCCCCTTGATAGCCCGGGTCATCACCAGAGAGAGCAGCATGCCGGCCATAATGGTGATGATCGACAGGCCCGTGGCCCGCAAAATGATGGTGGTGGCATCAAAGGGCCGCGTCACCCAGACCAGGAACACCGCAAGAATGTAGCCATAGGCAGCCAGATGCCAGAGATTGCCGAGATTGGACAGGGCCCGCTGCGCCAGGACGCTCTGGAGCGACTGCGCATAGGCCTTTACTCCTTTGCGGACCTTGACCCGGTTGATGCTGATGAGCCCCATAAGCCCCAGCATGCCGGCAAAGACCACCAGAAACCGCAGCGCGTTGCCAAGCACAAAGGAAACGGCGAGATTGGCCGCCGGAACCAGCAGGAACACGCCGTAATTGTTCCAGTACATGTAAATGCGCAGCCTTGAATACCAGTAATCGGAGCTTTCGTTCCCGAAGGGCAGCAGGCGCAGTTCCGGACGCCGCGGTGCAAATACAAACCGCAGGGCGACATTCGACATGCCCGTGATGAAAAAGGCGTTCAGCGCCAGACTTTCCTGGATTGTCACGCCGGTCTCCAATCCGCCATAGCCCAGCAGCGCGATGACATAGCCGACCCCGAGGCCAACGGCGACCGTCAGTGCGTCGATCAGCGTTGTCACGATCAGGATGAAGGCGCGCATCAGGCCGCCCCCATAGCGGGCCTTGAGCGCCATCTTGGGATAGATCCGGCGCGCGGCAAACTGGCTGATCCAGAAAGCGCCATAGGCAACCACCAGAACCACCGCAACCTGCCAAAGCACCAGATAGACCCGGTCCCACTTGACCGGAATGTCCCCGCTAAGGATCAGCCGCAGCCCTTTCAGAGAATGGCGGACCCGGTCCAGAACATTTCCGGCTTCATCGGCCAGGGCACGCGTGTACTCGCCAACCCGCAACACAAAGCCCCGCCCAGCCGGATTGGAGGCTGCCGCCTCTGGCGTGGCAGCGGCCCCATCCGACGCAAGCGCCGCGCCTTGCGCAGGCGGCGCCGCAGGTGCCGCCTCCTGAACTGCGCCTCCGGCCTCAGTCCCGTTTCCGGCAGCATCAGCTGCGTTTTTCTGCAAAATTCCGATGAGCGCTTTCCGGCTCTCCGGATCGTTCAGAACCTTGATCAGCGCCTCACTGGCCTCTTGCATTTCGGCCGCATTTTGTGATGCAGACGCCTGCTCCTGCGCAGCAGCCGGAGCCTCAGACAGCACAAACATTCCCAGAACAACCGCAAGACATAGGCGCAGCGTTTTCATCTCATTCCCGCTTGGTTCGACATCATCATGACCGCTTCAGTCACAGACGGACACTAGACAGGGATCTGCACCGGATGAAAAGCCCCCGGAAATGCCCGTCAACGGCTTTCGCGCGACGCGCTAAAAACAACCTGAGATACACATAAACCCTTTTTTAATTTCGATAAAATCACCTGAATCTTACGCTTGGGAACAATTTATACGCGAACCACGCAAGCCTCGGTAATTTTTAGTAACGCAAAAATAACAATATTCAGAAATAATCCTCCTGTTGGAGGTAGGATGGCACGCTCACTCATCAAACTTGCTCAAGATGAGACCGTGGAGGCACGGCGCAAGCTGTTTGCTGAAGTCAGCAGGCTTGTGGCGAACGATCTGGACAAAAGATCGAGCAAGGAACTCGCGCTGTTTGCCGAAGTGATGCTCGAACTGTACAGCATCGGTGCACCTGATGACCGTCTGCATCTGGCGCAAAAGGTCGCCCCGTTTGATCAGAGCCCCCTTAATCTGGTTCTCAGGATTGCCTGTGACGACCTGAAGGTTGCCGAGCCGGTCCTGGCCAGATGTTCCCTGTTGTCGCCGGAGGATCTGCTGGATCTGTCGCAACGCCTGAGCAAGGCCCATCTTCAGGTGCTCGCCCAGCGCACGGACCTGCCCGCAGAGGTGTCGGACTTGCTTGCAGAAAAGGGCGGCACGCCCGTACATCACATTCTGGCAGGCAATCGGGAGATCAAGCTGTCCCGGGAGACCCTGTCGACCTTCACCAGGCTGGCGGCCGATGACACCAAGCTGCGTGACGCCCTTGCCTTGCGCTCCGATCTTTCACCGGCCGCCTGCCGGCAGTTGCTTCCGCTCGTGGATGAAGAAACAAAGCAGCGGCTTCTGGACATCATCGAAGGGGCCCTGTCGAAGGACCAGCTGGATCAGATTGCCCGGCTGAAAGCCCTGCGCAAATCCTTCGGCCACTCCTTGAAGTCACAGGATGTGAGCCAGCTGTGGCGTGAAGCCCAGCGAGCGGACGTCACCCTGGACGAGCTCATGATCCTTTTGCTGCAGGACAACCGCTTCAACCATGCAGTCGAACTGTTGAGCGCCAGAGGACGGATCGCCCTGTCTTCACTGAAGGATGCCCTCTTCAGCGGTAAAATGGATGTGGTGCTGCGCACCGCTGCCAAGGCCGGTCTGCAAGTGCCCGCCTTTGCGCTTTTGGCCAAAGCCCGCAGCACCCATATGAGAATTCCCTCCGCCCAGGGCGGTGAATGGACGTCTGCCTACGCCAAACAACTGTCCGATGCAGCCAAGGCAAAGGAAAACCGCAGCGACGATTTTCAGGCCCGCCGGCGGGTGAAAAAGTCCTGAAGCATCAAGCCGGTTCCCAAATCCGGTCCTTGTCCCAAACTCAACACATCATACCAAGTTCAATTGGATTTGCGCTTTGCTCCCTGAAATCAGAGGGCTCAACATGGAACACAATACGCTTTGAAACCGGATGCGCTCGGCGCACTTTAATATCTTGAAAAACACATGACGATCAGGTGCGGGAACACATACTCGCGGCGACGGCGGTTGACAGGGTCGCTGCAGCATAGAACCAGAGACCTGGCAAAATGGCCGCCGCCGCAAGGCCACTGGTCTTGGCTGCGAACAGAACCAGCGCCACCAGCATCACATCCAGCATCGACCATTTGCTGACCATGGACAGAAGGGCGAGGGATTTCGACCGCCCACCGGTCACCACGGCCACATGGATCAGCAGAATCTTGACAGCGGGAAAGCCGATAGAAAAAAGGCCGACAATAGAAGCCAGCGCGACATCGCCCTGCTCCCAGAGCCCGCCAATCATTTCAATCAGGGTGGGCCGCTCTTCCAGAAAGTACAGCCGTTCGAACCGCATCAGCGGCTGGGTCAGCCCCAGCGCAAAAGAGAACGTGGACAGCGGCAGCAACACAGCCAGAAACAAACGCATCGTCAGACCCAACTCCCCGGAACGTGATCGCCGCCTTCACACATGAGGCTCGCGCGGCCTGTTTGCAACAAACAGGCACCGGCACAGGAAAGACAAGCCCGCAAACGACGAAACCCGACCGCCGGATCCCGGCAATCAGGTTTCAAACGGGAAAACCTCCGTCAGGGGGGCACGTACCGGCGCGGGGACCCAAGCCCCCGGGCCGGTCTTTAGCGGGTGCGCGCGCGTGCCGCGACTTCGTCGAGCTGGTCCTGTTCGGCAATTTCCTGTGCCGTACGCTCCCTCTGATGGTCGCGCTCTTCCAGCTGTTCAAATTTCTTCAGTTCCTCGATCGCTTCGCTGAGCTCATCCTGAGCCCGCTGCAGCTGATCGTCCAGCTCATGGGCGGAATTGCGCAGGTTATCCCGCCGGTCCGCCGCCGCCTTTGCAAAAGTCGGATAGGCAAAATGGGTCACATCCGTAATGCCGACGCGTTCCTGCTCGGAGCGGATCTGGTCATCCAGCTCGTCGGCCATCCGGTTAAATTCGGCAATCATGCTTTCGATCTGCGCAAGTTGCCGCCGTTTTTCGTCAACCTGAAACCGCTTCAAGCGGATCAAACTGTCGCGGGTCTTCATAACTCAATACTCCCCTAACATGGGCAGTCTACTCTGGAGTCATTTCCAAAAGGTTGGCGAGTTGCAAATATCCATCAGAAAGTGATGTTGCCTCGTCTTTTCCCTGATTGAGAAAATCATCAATCAGGGCAAACCGGTGAATTGCCTCGTCGACGGTCGGATCAGAGCCCTTGCGATACGCCCCCAGGCGGATGAGTTCTTCCATATCCGTATAGGTCGACAGCAACTGTTTGGCCCGCCGCAGGATCGGAAGCTGCTCCGGCGGCACACAGCGCGGCATGGTCCTGGACACGGATTTGAGCACATTGATGGCCGGGTAACGCCCGCGTTCGGCAATGGCCCGCTCCATGACCACGTGACCGTCCAGAATTCCGCGCACCGCGTCGGCCACTGGTTCGTTGTGGTTGTCGCCTTCCACCAGAACCGTGAACAGGCCGGTGATCGAGCCTTCCTCCGCACGGCCCGGGCCCGCCCGCTCCAGAAGACGGGGCAACTCGGTAAAGACGGTCGGCGTGTAGCCTTTGGACGTGGGCGGCTCGCCGATGGACAGACCGATTTCCCGCTGCGCCATGGCGAATCGCGTCACCGAATCCATCATGCACAGAACATTATGCCCCTCATCACGGAAGTGTTCAGCCACTGTCATGGTCAAATAGGCCGCCTGCCGGCGCATCAAAACACTTTCATCCGATGTCGCCACAACGACAACTGAGCGCGCCAGACCGGCCTCCCCGAGATCATCCTCGATGAACTCCTGAACTTCACGCCCCCGCTCCCCGATCAAACCGATCACCGCCACATCGCAATTGGTGTTGCGCGCCAGCATGGACATGAGCACGGATTTGCCCACGCCCGAGCCCGCAAAGATGCCCATACGCTGGCCTTCACAGCAGGTGACAAAGGTGTTCAACGCCCGGACACCGAGATCAAGCGCGCCCCCCACGCGCTTACGCTCAGAGGCGGGTGGCGGTGCGCTTCGCAATTTGCGAGGCACTCCGCCATTTGGTAAATCCCCTTTTCCGTCAATCGGTTCGCCGAGAGCATTCACCACCCGGCCCAGCCACGCTTCCGCCGGATGAACGACGCTGTCCCGGGAGCTGATCACCGCCTTGCAGCCCATGCGCACGCCTTCCAGACCTGAGAACGGCATGCAAAGCGCATGCCCGTCCCGGAAGCCGACAACTTCCGCCGGAACTTTCGGGTTATCCTCTCCACTGTCGATCAACAGCCGGGAGCCGACACTCATCTCGTGAATGGGCCCGGCGATCTCCACAAGAAGGCCCTGCACCGCAGTTACACGGCCATAAATTTCGGTCGGCATGAGCGAATCGATCTCGGCAAAAAGCGCCTTCAAGGAAAATTCCTTTCACTGTTAACGGATTTGGTAACCGATCGTTTACGACTCTGGTTAATCTTAACCTTTGGAAGGCCCACAAGCGAGAGCCATTTCGAAGTCAAACTGGGTTTGTTGAAAGGAATCTGATCGGAATCGGTTACGCCGATTTGTTAATGTTCAACTTTAAGCTTTATGAATCCAAGTTTTTTTCGGGGATTCAACAAGTTGTCCGTTGTTCACAGATTCGTTTCTTCGGAGCTTGCAGCTACGAATCATAATTTGTTAACCATTAACCGATAGCTTTGAGTCGGGGTTAACAACAGTCCTTCGTAGTCCGGTACCGACAGAGCCGTTGCGACTTGCCCAGGAAAGGCAGAATAAGGGGATTGGCATGCGTGTATTGTTGATTGAGGATGATAGCGCCACAGCGCAGAGCATCGAGTTGATGCTGAAGTCCGAGAACTTCAACGTCTACACGACAGATCTTGGCGAGGAAGGCATCGACCTCGGCAAACTGTACGACTACGACATCATAATGTTGGATTTGAACCTTCCGGATATGTCCGGATATGAGGTTCTCCGCACACTTCGTGTTTCCAAGGTCAAGACTCCGATCCTGATCCTGTCCGGAAACGCGGGCATCGAAGACAAGGTTCGCGGTCTCGGCTTCGGCGCCGACGACTACATGACCAAGCCCTTCCACAAGGATGAGCTGGTTGCGCGGATCCATGCGATTGTCCGCCGCTCCAAGGGACATGCCCAGTCGGTGATCGTGACGGGTGACCTGAAGGTCAATCTGGATACCAAGACCGTGGAAGTCGGTGGCCAGCGTGTCCACCTGACCGGCAAGGAATATCAGATGCTTGAGCTTCTGTCCCTGCGCAAGGGCACGACGCTCACCAAGGAAATGTTCCTGAACCACCTTTACGGCGGCATGGACGAGCCGGAGCTGAAGATCATCGACGTCTTCATCTGTAAGCTCCGCAAGAAGCTCGCTTCTGCGACCTCCGGCAAGAACTACATTGAAACGGTCTGGGGCCGTGGCTACGTTCTGCGCGAACCGGAAGTGGAAGCCGCCGCCTGATCCATCGGATCACCACACAGAATTTAAAAACCCCGGTCTTTCGGCCGGGGTTTTTGCTGTGAAGATTTGCGCCTTTCTGAGAGCATGCCGCGTCATACAGATTTCAGCCGGTTTGTCTTAGCGTTGAAATCTCTGATTTCAGGCAGCAGAACATCCGGTGACAGGCGGTGTGATCTCAAAGGGACATCTGATAAGAGGCCGGCACATAGCGGTAGCCGCTGCCGTCTTTGGCCACATATCCCACTGCCGGGAACGGCATGTGGTAGCCGACAAAGGGGATCTTGTCCGCAGCCAGCATGTCGAAAACCGATTTGCGGGTGGCAGCAGCAGCTTCCTTGTCCATGTCGAACCGCACTTCCCAGTCCGGGCGGGCCAGCGACCAGACATAATGGTTCGCCGTATCGGCTGCCAGAAGCAGCTGTTGCCCGCCGCTTTCCAGCATGTAGACCATATGGCCAGGCGTGTGCCCATGGGCACCCACGGCCGTAATGCCCGAGGCGACAGCGCCGCCATCGCCGAGAAACGTCATGTTTTCGGCCAGCGGCTTGACGTTGCCGGCGACCAGCCTGGTCACCCCATTGGCCTCAGGATCCATGCCCGACCAGAAGTCAAACTCCTTCTGGCCCGTCACATAGCGCGCATTGGCAAAGGCCGGGGCGCCGCCTTCCATCAACCCGCCAATATGATCGGGATGCATATGGGTCAGGACCACGATATCGACCTGTTCGGGCGTATAGCCTGCACTTTCCAGCGCAGCCCGCATGTTGCCACGCGCCGGACGGCCACCCTCGCCCACGCCGGTATCAAACAGAACCAGTTCATTGCCCGTGTTGACCAGGGTCGGTGTGAAAAAGGCCCTGAAACTGTCCGCCGGAATGAAATTGTCTGCAGAGGTTTGGGCGAAGGACTGCGCATCCACATTCATACCGAAGGTTTTTTGCGGCTCGGCTACGGCCACCGCACCGTCCAGCAGTGTATTGACCTCAAACTCCCCCACCTGATAGCGGGCGACAGGCGCAGACAAAGCTCCCTGCTTATCCGCAGCGGCCAGCGCAACGCCGGATGTGGCCAGGCCAGCCCCGGCCAGTCCGGCTCCAGCCCCCATCAAGGCGGCGCGGCGTGTCAGGTTCACAGTCAGGCTCATATTTTTCCCTCCAGCAGGAACGTTGGTGTCCGCGGGGCCCTCAGCTTCGCATGCCGGTCACGGTTCACCGCAACCAGCAACCACAGGCAAGCACCCGCTTGTTTCACACCGACTATGTGGAGCAAAGCTCTGGAAAGAAAAGATCCCGTGCAGGAGAGCGGCGGACTGCAGAAACAGATCCTACGCCCAATGGCAGCGAAACTTCCCCAGAGGGATCAGGTTTTTAGCGTGAAACACCACCTCCCGCCACGCTGTGAAACCGCAATGCAGGCGGGCGCTCACCAATATGTGAACACAAGGGAGGTGCGAGCGCCGGATGCGGCCAGTCCCCCGCCAAAACAAAAGGGCGGTCGAAAGACCGCCCTTTGCAATTCCATCTGGAAAAATCTCAGACCGGCCGGAGGCCTAGCGGTGGAACCCCGCTCCACCACCAACGGCCAGTTTCGGACGCGGTGAGGTTCCGGTGGCGGCCTGGACGGCCGCCTTTTTCTGGAAGAGGCCGCGCTTGCCAGCGACCGGCTTGAACGCATCGGTCAGACCGACGACCGTTTCGGCGGCCCCCAGAACCAGATAACCATCATCGGGCAGGCACTTGGCCAGCCGGCCCAGGATCTCCGATTTGGTGGGCTGATCGAAATAGATCAACACGTTCCGGCAGAAGACGATATCAAATTCGCCAAGATGGGAGAAATTCTCAAGCAGGTTGAGCTTCTTCCACTCCACCATGGCCCGCATGGCAGCATTGATCTGCCACATGTCGCCCTTCTGGTCGAAATATTTCAGCAGCATCTGGATCGGCAGACCCCGCTGGACTTCGAACTGGCTGTAAAGACCGGCTTTTGCCTTTTCCAGAACCTCCTGTGACAAGTCAGTGCCCAGAATGCGCGTGCGCCAGCCCGCCATCTTCGCCGCTTCTTCCTTCAGGCAAATGCCCAGGGAATAGGGTTCCTGTCCCGTCGAGGCCGCAGCACACCAGATCTTGAGCTGGCGGCGGGAGGCCCGGGCCTCCAGAAGCGACGGCAGCATGGTGTCCCGGAAATGGTCGAACGGGGTCTTGTCCCGGAAGAAAAACGACTCGTTTGTCGTCATGGCTTCGATGACGTCGGTCTCGAGTGCCTTGTTGGTGCCCCGCTGCAGGGTCTGGATGACCGCGCTTAAGGTTTCCAGCTTCGAGCTACGGGCAATCGGCTGCAGACGGCTTTCCACCAGATATTGCTTGTCGTTCGAAAGCACCAGGCCGGACCGGGTTTTCAGGAAAGTCTTGAGGAATTCGAACTCGCTCGGAGTCATCTTGTATTCCCCTTCAGTACGCGAGAAATCTTCGACCCAATCTGGTTCAACGGCAGAATGTCACTGCACATGCCGGTTTGAGCAGCAGCTCCCGGCATCCCCCAGACAACGCTGGTGGCTTCATCCTGCGTGATCACGCTGCCACCACCGGACGCAATTGTCTTGACCCCGTTGGCACCGTCATGGCCCATGCCGGTCAGGATAACCCCGAGGCTTGCGGACCCATAGACCTTGGCAACACTGTCAAAGAGCGGGTCGACTGCCGGTTTGCAGAAGTTCACCGGCTCATCATCCGTCAGACGGATTTTGACAGCCCCGCCATCCTTTTCCAGGATCATATGTTTGCCGCCAGGGGCAACATAGATGTTTCCGGGCTTGAGGGTTTCACCGTCTTCGCCTTCCTTTGCCGGGCGCAGGGCAGCCTTGCCCATATGTTCGGCCAGGATGGCGGTAAAGGTCGGCGGCATGTGCTGCGTGATGACCACGGGCACATCATTGATCGCGGTGCCCGCTTCCTTCATGACTTCCTGAAGGGCCTGAGGCCCGCCGGTGGATGAACCGATGGCCAGGATACGCGGCCGGGCAGAGGAATAGGGGCGCGTCTTGAGACCGGCTTCCGTTTTGGCGGCTGGCTGCGCAGCCCCGCGGAAACTTGCGCGCGTGTCGGTTGCCGGACGGCTGGAGACTGGCCTGACCGGCTGGGCCGTCTTGCCCGCACGGGTTTCGGCACGCATGGTCCGTGCCGGACCGCGCATGCGGATGGCCCGGGCGCCAAGCGCCTTTACCTTTTCGATCAGCTCGCGGCGGAAATCGACGGAGGTGGTGACTTCGGAAGTCGACTCAGGCTTTGGCACATAGTCGGCCGCCCCGAGAGACAGGGCCTTCAGACTGATCTCCGCATTGCGTCGGGTCAGTGTGGACGCCATGATGACGACGAGGTCACGTTTTTTGGCCAGCATCAGCGGCAGAGCCGTCATGCCGTCCATTTCAGGCATTTCGATGTCGAGAACGACAACGTCAGGATCACTTTTTTCGATGTCTTCAACGGCCAGTTTGCCGTTGCGCTGGGAGCTGACAACTTTCAGTCCCTTGTCTTCGCCGAGCCAACGGGTCAGCAGACCGCGGATGACGACTGCGTCGTCAACAACCATTACTTTGATGGGGTCATTACCTGGGTTGGTTCCCAAGGAAACGTTTCTTTGTGCAAATGCCATTTAGGACCGCCCAACTGAAGCTAGATGAGACCAACTTCCTGAAACTTGGCTTCGACGATCTCCCGGTCGAAGGGCTTCATGATATATTCATTTGCGCCGGCACGGATCGCGCGGGCGATATGGGCCACATCATTTTCCGTCGTGCAGAATACGACGACCGGGTTTTCACCGCCCTCTTCAGCCCGCAGGCTGGTCAGGAATTCCAGGCCATCCATCACCGGCATATTCCAATCCAGAAGAATGGCGTCCGGCATGGTTTGCTTACAGGCGTCAAGCGCCTGCTGACCGTCTTCCGCCTCCACAATCTCGAAGTTCATATCTTCGAGAATACGGCGCGCTACCTTACGGATGACACTGGAGTCATCAACTACAAGGCACTGTTTCATCTGGCATTACTCCACTCGTTGGCCTGTTGGCCGTTATGCTGCCGCCATAGGTTCTGTAAACATTGATCCAAGCAAGCGGTCCACATCCAGGATCACCATCAGCTTCCCATCCAGACGGTGCACACCGCCGGAGATTTCCGCCCAGCGGCGATCCAGGTTGGACGGGTTCGGCTCGGCGGAGGCGCTGGTCAGTGTCAGCACTTCCCCTACCGTATCAATGACCAGCCCGTAGCTTTCCTGCTTGTATTCGATGCCGACAGCCATCATCTGCTCGTCTTCCAGCGGCGGCAGATGCAGGCGGCGGCGCATGTTGATCGCGGTGACAATGCGTCCGCGCAGATTGAGCACACCGGCCACTTCCGGGGCCGACATGGGCACCCGGGTCACGCTTTCCGGAACGAACACGTCATGGACCTGGGAGATCGGCAAACCAAAGAGCTGGCCCCCGATCACCACGGTCACATACTGGATCATGTCGCTGGCAGTGGCAGCGTCCTCATTGAGTTTATGTTCCAGCACACTCATGCTGCAGCTCCCAATTCATTGGAGAAGACATCTTTAAGGGCCGCGATCAAGCCGGGACGGTCGAACTTGGCGACATAGTCGTCAAACCCGGCCTGGCGGCCGCGCTCGATCGAGGCCGGGGTCACCAGCGACGACAGCGCAAGGATCGGAACCTGCCGGAAACGCGGGTCACGCCGGAGCGATTCACAGAACTCGAAGCCGTTGATTTCCGGCATTTCGATGTCGCTGACAATCGCATGGAACTTGTCGCCGTTCTCCAGAATCTCGAAGGCCTGCTGCGGTCCGATACAGGTGGTCACATCATACCCGGCCGCCTTGAGAACCGGCGTCAGCATGTTGCGGAAGAAGGCGGAGTCGTCGACGAAGAGAACCTTCTTCGTCAGCGCTTCGATGTCCATCTCCTTGCGCATGAACCAGTCTTCAAAGGCCTGTGGCAGATAGTAGCCAAGATCGATGATTTCGGTTGCACGTTCCTTGATCACCGCAGAGCCGAGAATGCCGAGGCGTTCCGAGCCGACTTCGATGTCCAGGCGGTCTTCGACAATGTCGACGATCTCGTCGACCACGAGGCCCATGGAGCGGCCGGAGTCGGAGAACACGAGCATCGGCTGCGTGCCTTCCGTCTTGTGGCAATCGCCGTCGTTGACATAGACCAGCGGCATAAGCGCGCCGCGGTACTGAACCAGATCCCGGCCATTCGAGCGTTCGATCTTGGAGACCTCGAATTCTTCCAGGCGGGTGACCAGGGACAGCGGCACAGCCTTCGGCTCCGGCGCCCCGGCCCGGAAGAGCAGCATCGAGATTGCGTTCTGGCCGGTCATGGCCTTGCGATGCAGATCTTCATTGTCTTCTTCCTGGCTCTCGGCCACCGCGCTGGACGCATGGCTTGCCATGGCGCCTGCAATGCCGTTCGGGTCGATGATCATGATCACCGAGCCATCGCCGAGAATGGTATTGCCGGAGAACATGTCGAGATTGCGCAGCATGGTCGACATCGGCTTGACGACGATTTCCTCCGTGTGGAAGACCCCGTCAACCACAACACCGAAGGTCTGACTGCCGACCTGCATAACAACGATGAAGCCGTTGTCGGAGCTGATCGCCTGCTCGACATCTTCACCTTCATAGATACCCAGAAGCTGGGACAGATGCACCAGCGGCAGCAACTTGTTGCGCAAGCGCAGCACCGGGGTGTCCTTGATGCGCTCGATGCGGTGCTCCGAATTCGCCTGAACCCGGACAAGTTCCACGACCGAAAGCTGCGGAATGGCGAACCGGTCACCGCCTGCTTCCACAATCAAGGTGGAGACAATGGCCAGGGTGAGCGGAATCTTGATGATGAAGCTGGAGCCCTTGCCCGTGGTCGAGCGCAGGTCAACCGTGCCGCCGATCAGCTCGATGTTGTTGCGCACAACATCCATACCGACACCGCGTCCGGAAACGCTGGTAATGGCGGCAGCGGTGGAGAAGCCCGCATGGAAGATGAATTTATGGATCTGGGAATCCGTCATCTTCTCGACTTCGGCTTCCGTTGCAAGACCGCGTTCAACGACCTTCGACTTCACCTTGTCGACATCGATGCCCTTACCGTCGTCCCGGACTTCGATGATGATGTGGCCGCCTTCATGATAGGCTGCAAGGGTGATCGTGCCTTTTTCAGGCTTCCCAGCCGCCCGGCGGTCTTCCGGCAGCTCCAGACCATGGTCGGCGGAGTTGCGGACCATGTGGGTCAGCGGGTCCTTGATCATTTCAAGGACCTGGCGGTCCAGTTCCGTATCGGCGCCGATCATTTCCAGTTCGATCGGCTTTTCCAGTTCCTGGCTCAGATCGCGCACGATCCGCGGCAGTTTCTGCCACGCATTCCCGATCGGCTGCATCCGGGTCGCCATGACCCCTTCCTGCAGCTCAGCCGTCACGTTGGACAGGCGCTGCAGCGGTACCTTGAATTCGCTGTCTTCATGACGGCGGACAATTTCAAGAAGCTGGTTCCGGGTCAGCACGAGCTCGGAAACCATCGTCATCAGATGTTCGAGCGTGTCGACTGCGACACGGATGCTCTGGTTGGAAACACCGCCTCCGGCAGCTTTCTTCTCAGCGCCACCCTCCGCCTTTTTGGCGGCGGCCGGTTTTGCAGGTTCGGGTTTGGCTTCCGCCTTGGCAGCAGGTGCAGGCGCAGGGGCCGGAGCAGGCTCCTCGGCCTCATCCGCAGCCTCTTCGGCTTCTGCGGTTTCCGGCTCGGCGACCTCAACCTCTATTTCCGTCTCACGGAACGCCCGCTCAAGTTCATCCAGGGAGACTTCCCCGGGGCGCAGCGGCCGTTCAAGCGCCTGATCAGCAGCGTTTTCCTCAGCAGCCTCTTCGGCCGGGGCCTCAGCTTCGGCTTCGGCTTCCGCCGGCGCGCTTTCCGCCGGAGCGTCGGCTTCTCCTGCCATTGCCTTGTCGGCCTTGGCGGACATCTCTTCCAGATTGCCGATCAGCTCGCTGTCGTCGCCTTCCGGCTCCTCACCTTCGGCAGCTTCCAGCTCACCGAGGATGTCCTTGATCTGGTCGATGGAGACCAGAATGAGCGAAACCGCCTCCTGGGTAACCGGAGCGCCGTCACGGAATTTGCCCATAAGGGTTTCGGCCGCGTGCGCAATCCCTTCCAGCCGGGGCAGACCCAGGAAGCCGCAGGTACCCTTGATGGTGTGTACCAAACGGAAAATGTTATCAAGAATAGTAGCGTTGTTCGGTTCCTGCTCGAACTTTACGAGCTCAACGTCAACAACATCGAGACTCTCATTGGTCTCGGTAATGAATTCCCTGAGGAGGTCGTCCATGGCCTGCTCTCACCCGACTTGTTACTGGTTCCGCATCCCGAAAGGGACGTCTGGACCGAAAGTCCATGAGAGTAGGTTGACCTCAAAGAGTTAAGATACGCTGAAACGTTTGCCGACTTTTGTTCCGGTCGACTAGTTCTTGGGCAGGGCCGTAATTTTTACGCAGTCTTCTTGCTTATCTATCGTTAATACCATGCCTGACTCACGGGCGAGAAGCAGTGTATAGATCGGCTGAACCGAGTGAGCATCCACCCGTTCAGGCTCCTGTCCGTCAAGGGTTTCCTTCATTCCGAGCGGAATACGCGGGTTAAGCCCGCTCGCCTGGAGGGTAAAGGACGGCGATTGCGGATCGCCCTCCATCTCGACCTTGATTTCGCCCCCCCGCGGTACGCACTGATTGGCGATAAGAATGAGATTTAAGAGAAGTTTGACATAATTTTTCGGCATTAAGTGCCGGGTTACTTGCCAAACTAGGTCGGATTTTTCGTTTTCCATAAACCCTGTGGCAACTACCTGTGCGTCACCGAGGTCAATCTCCGCACCGGCCGACCCCGCAGCCCCAAAGGCAAGACGGGCGAATTGCAGCTTTGCCGAGGCCTGGCGCGCGCTTTTGCGGATCAGGTCCATCGCAAAGTCGCGCATATCCTCCGAGCCCTCCTCATCGAGAACCTCAAGACCATTGGTAATGGCCCCGACCGGACTGATGATGTCATGGCAGACACGGCTGGCGACCAGAGCGGCGAGATCAAGTGAAGACAGCTCTTGAAGTGCGGACATGGCGTTGCGAGGCTCTTTTGCAGGGTCTAAGCAGAAAAACTGATTCGAGATCGTCTGACCAAGGGTTACACATCCACAAAGCGCCTGCCAAGGCAGCCCCGGACGGCAATTCGGGTCTTCCAGATGAAAGTTGCGGATTTCGCGAATTTCCGGCGATTTTCTGCCGTAGGGGAAGTTAAATTTCACTCCTCCGGAGTGCATCCTACCCTTGCAGCGTTGTCTTGCGCCTCTTTAAGAAGCTGGGTTCCGTTCACGATAAACAGGAACCGGTTCACGATTGAATAGAAGAACACCAGCCGCCCTTCGACCACCGCATAGATGAACGGGCTACCCGCAGCCGCATAGCCTTCTGACAATGCGTAGCCGCCGCACCCGGCAAAAAGCGGCGCATAGGTTTCCGGATTGCGCTTGAACGCCGCCATATTGCCCTGATTGACAAAGAGCCATTCGGCCCCGCCCCATTGCAACTCAAAGCGCCGGTCTCCCTTGCGCGGCTTGCCGTCGACAAAATAACTGACCGGATCGTGCCCGCCGATGGCATAGCCGGTGATGGAATCAGGAACAAAAAGCTGGGGACGTGCTGCCACAGTCCCTGCGAATCCCGCCAAAAGGACGGCCATTGCCACGCAAAGACACATCCATGTCTTTTTTTCAGGCCAGCTTTTCATCGATTCGGCTTATGTAGGTGCAAAGTCATGGGCGAATCAGCATGATTCTGATTCAGTGTAGGCCACAGGGTCTCAAATGAGAACGCACGGCCTGGGGATATTGCGTGACCCGGCAAGGCTTCCGGCCGACAAAAGGAGTGTTTTTAAAATGGAACAAGGGTCCTGGCGCCTGGCGCCCTGGCTACACGCCGCCTTTTTCTGTCTGATCTTGATGGCCGCGCCCGCGCCGTCTCTTGCCCAAACCTCCGGATCTGAGCCGATCCCGTCCAACCAGACCTATGACGAGGACGAGATCCTGAAAACCGGCCATGAGTTTTTCGGCGCCGTCTCCGGCGGGCTGGCCTCGGTTTTCGAAAAGGCCTTTGCCCGGTTCGGTGAGCCCAACGGCTATATTCTCGGGGAAGAAGGCTCCGGCGCCTTTGTGGCAGGCGCCCGCTACGGCGAAGGCCATCTTTACACCCGCAACGCAGGCAACCACAAAATCTTCTGGCAAGGCCCTTCGGTTGGCTGGGATTTCGGCGCGGACGGCGCACGGGTGATGATGCTGGTCTATGGCCTGCCCAATGTGGATGCGATTTACGACCGGTTTACCGGTGTCAACGGTTCTGCCTATCTGGTGGGCGGTGCCGGCATGACGGTTCTTCTCAAGGATGAGGTCGTTCTTGTTCCCGTAAGGGCAGGAGTCGGGGCCCGCCTCGGTGTGAATATGGGCTATCTGAAAATCACACCGAAGCCGACATGGAACCCGTTCTGAGTTAAAAGATTAACGGTCTGCCGGTCTAATGTGCGGGAAGACTGTAGTTTCTAGCAGCCTTGGCGGCAGCACGGCTGTGGTCTAAAGGTAATAGAAGGGGCTTGGGAAAGCGACCGGGAGCCTGATGTGATCGAAGCGGCAATGTATGTGGCACTGGGATTTTGCACGGCCAGTCTGATCGGCCTTGCAATCCTGCCCGCCTTTTACCGCCGGGCGGCCCGCCTGACGGAGGAGGCTCTGCGCGCAGTCAATCCGACCAGCTATGCCGAAGTCCGAGCTGCCCAGGATCAGCAGCGCGCGCGCCACGCGGTCGACCTGCGCCGGGTGGAGCAGCAGCTGGAGGAAGAGCGGGCCAAGGCCGCAAAACACCATCTGGAAACCTCCCGTCTGCGCACCGAAATTGCAGCGCATACCAAGGCCCATGAAGCCGAGACCGCGGACCTGAAACAGCAGTTGGACCTTTTGAAGGGGGACGAAAAGGCGGTCGATCTTCTGACCGCCGAAATCAAGACCCTCAAGGACAAGCTTGCGGACTCGGAAAAAGCCCTCGCCGACAGCTGGAAGGCGGAACCGGAGAAGGCAGACGCCCCGCAGCCTGACAAGCCCCGCGACAGCGGCCATGACTGGATGCCGGCCGTCGACACGATGGCGCTTGCCACCATTACCGGACTGGAGGCAGAGGTTGCCACCTTGAAGGCAAAACTGGCGAAACTGGAGCCGACGGTCACCTCCGAAATCGAAGCGTCTCTGGCAGCCGACTCCAAGAGCCGGCTGGCGGAGCTTGAAACCCAGCTGATCGATACGGAAGCAAAATATGTCGCTGCGCAGGCGGAAGTCACCCGCCTGTCACTGCTGGTGGATTCCGGCACAAGCGGAGAGACTGATGCCCGCAACGGTTTGACGGCCCAGATCGAGGACCTGACCCGGAAGAACATCCAGCAGCAGGCGGACCTGACCAGCAAGGAACGGGTGCTGGAGCGGATGAAAGGCCAGGTGGAAAAACTTCAGAACGACCTGACCGACAGCCCCGCCCTGAAAGATCTGCGGCGGGATTTCAAAGCTCTGGCAGCCCGGATTGCCGTGGCCGGGGACGCGCCGGTCACCATTGCCAAATCGACTGCCCCCGCAAGCGCTACAAGGGCGGAAGCCGCTCCGGACAATCCTGCCGCCAAACCTGCGGCTGCAGACAGCACCTCCAAGGCCGCGAAAGATCAGGAGCGTGCGCCCTCCTCTTCGCCCACCCTGTCGCCTTTTGAGGTGGCCGTGAAATCGAAACGCGCCGAAAGCCCGGCCCATGCGGCTTCCGGCGCAGGCGCGGCCATTGGTACAGCCTCATCCGCTCCGTCTGCGGACAGCCTGAACTCCGCCGAGATCGCGTCGGCCGCCGAGGCTCTGGTCAGCCGGATTGTGGCCTCGAACCGCCGAAAGGACGGCGCTGCGAAAGCCGACACGTCCAAGAGTGACAAGGCGGGGGGGCCTGCGGCCAAGGCCAAGAGCACAACCCGGGCAGGCAAAGGGGCGAAAAGCAAATCCATAAAACAAAAAAAGATGGATGTGGCTTGATCTTAACGCATGGGACCGGTCATTTAGAGGGTAACCTCAAAAGAGCCTGAAGAGCCTGCTGTCCATGCTGATTGAACGCCACAACGCCATTTTGGAACTTGCCCGGCAGGTGGGCCGTGTCAGCGTCGAGGATCTTGCCAAACGCTTTGAAGTCAGCCCCCAGACAATCCGCAAGGACCTGAACGAGCTGTGTGAACGGCGCCTGCTGGCCCGAACCCATGGCGGCGCCCTGCTCTCCTCAGGGATCGAGAATGTCGGTTATGAAGCCCGCCGGATCATTTCAAGCAAAGAGAAGGCCGATATAGGCGAAAGCGTCGCTGCACTCATTCCGGACAACACCTCCATCTTCATCAATATCGGCACCACCACGGAGGCCGTTGCCCAGGCGCTGCTCCAGCACCGGGGCCTGATGGTGATCACCAACAACATCAATGTCGCCAGCTTAATGCGCGGTTATTCCCAGATTGAAGTGGTGATTGCCGGCGGTGTACTGCGCCATGCCGATGGCGGTATTGTCGGCGAGGCGGCTGTCGATTTCATGCGCCAGTTCAAGGTGGATTTTGCCGTGATCGGCGCCTCCGCCATCGACCCGGACGGATCCCTGCTCGATTATGACTACCGGGAAGTCAAGGTGACCAAGACAATCATGGACAATGCCCGCCATGTCATTCTGGCCGCCGACAGCACGAAATTCGAACGCACCGCACCGGTGCGGGTCGGCCACCTGTCTCAGGTCACCACCTTTGTCACCGACCATTGCCCGGATCCCGGCTTTAAGCAGATCGCCGCCGATGCCGAGGTCAGGCTGATCGAAACCGGCCCGGAGCCCTTGCCGGAAGACGGCTGACAACACGGCGGCCCCGAGCTGGGGAAGAGCTGTGGAGATCCTGTGACAAATTTTTGGAAAAGAATGGCACGCCCAACGGGACTCGAACCCGTGTTTCCGCCGTGAAAGGGCGGCGTCCTAGACCGCTAGACGATGGGCGCGCATGACTTGAAGCCGTGTCGGTTTCAAGCCGAGGACCGAGCGTATAAGGCGGCTTGCGGATGGACGCAAGCCCCCTTTTCATTTTTTTGTCACATGGCTGTTCATAACCCGGCTCAGGACAGGTGCAACCCTGCCCTCGCCCCTTTTGTCTGCGGTTTGGCGGGCCGCATTTTGTGGTTTCAAACAGGCTTTCCTTTGAGGTGGCCTCTTTGAAATCAGGCCGCGCAAGGCGAGCCCGGTGAAACGCAAAATGCGCTAGCGGGCGACAAAATCCGTCCGCCCGATTCGCTTGCCGGAGGCTGGATCAAAGCGCAGCAGGGCTGTCTTGCTGCCTTCCTTGACCAGAACCAGCATCACCCCGTCGGCAAAGCTGACCTGCTGCACCTCAGCCTCGGGGCCCACGGCCACGCTGGACGCAAAGGCGTCCCCGGAGATTTCACCTTCATTGGAGTTGATCTTGTACACAATTGCTGCAAAGACAGCGATCAAACCGGCAAACATGATCAGGGAAGACCCGAACAGAAGGCGCTTCAGCCGCGCCTGCATCCGTTCCGCCGCCGGATCCAGCGGCACCTCCTTCTGGTCTTCATCCCGAAAGTCAGGTTGTGACATGACAAACAATTCCCCCGAAAATCCGGCCGGAGACGGCTCGGACTTCAAATTAACGGTCGATGCAGCCGATGCCGGAAAACGGCTGGATGCGGTGTTGGCAGCGCATTTGGAAACGCTTAGCCGCAATAGGATCCAGTCCCTTGTCAGATCGGGAGATGTCACCGTCGGCGGCGCGAAAATAGTGGAACCGAAATTCCGGGTCAATGAAGGCGACGCCCTGGCCCTCACCCTGCCTGACGCGGAAGATCCCGAGCCAAAGGGCGAGGCTATTGCGATCAGCGTCGTCTATGAGGATGATCACTTGATTGTCGTCGACAAACCCGCCGGTTTGGTGGTGCATCCGGGGGCGGGCAACTGGACCGGCACCCTTGTCAATGCCCTGATCCATCACTGCGGCGACAGCCTGTCCGGGATCGGCGGCGTCAAACGGCCAGGCATTGTCCACCGGATCGACAAAGACACTTCCGGCCTTCTGGTGGTTGCCAAGACGGATCAGGCGCATCAGGGCCTGGCCGCCCAGTTTGCCGATCACGGCCGCACCGGCCCGCTAGAGCGCGCCTATTCCGCCCTTGTTTGGGGCGCGCCCCCAAGCCTGAAAGGCACCATTGACGCCAATCTCGCCCGGTCCCAGGCCAACCGCCAGAAAATGGCGGTGGTGAAAACCAGTGGCCGCCATGCGGTCACCCACTGGCAGGTGAAGGACCGGTTCGGGCCCGCAGACGCACCGGCCCTTGCCGCCTTGATGGAATGCCGGCTGGAAACGGGCCGGACCCATCAGATCCGCGTGCACATGACCCATATCGGCCATCCGCTGATCGGCGATGAAGACTATGGCTCCGGTTTCAAAACCAAGATCAACCGTCTGGAAGAGCCCCTCAAATCGGCCGTAATCGGCTTCAAACGGCAGGCTCTTCATGCCGGATTACTGGCATTCGAGCATCCGGCCAGCGGGGAAACCTTGCGTTTTGAAAGTCCTTACCCGTCTGATTTCGCAAATCTTTTGTCGATATTACAAAAATTTTAGGATCTAAATCCGCTCTTCTGCCATGCAATCGGCAATTTCGAACCTATATTGAGCTTGCGTGTGTGCCATTATGGACACGACAAAGCGTTTTCCGGTCTTCTGACATGGTTTGCTTGCGTATGGAGTGCGGGGCAGCAGGGAAGACAAAGGGGCGCGAACTTTGCGAAAGGGGGCGCATTCAATGGCCCAGAACGTACCTACTCTCACCGCCGGGGAAGGTGGCCTGAGCCGCTACCTGGATGAGATTCGTAAATTTCCGATGCTGCAGCCGCAGGAAGAATATATGCTCGCCAAGCGGTACAAGGAGCATGAAGATCCGCAGGCTGCCGAGCGTCTTGTGAATTCCCACCTGCGTCTTGTTGCGAAAATCGCCATGGGGTACCGCGGCTACGGTCTGCCGATCGGGGAAGTTGTGTCTGAAGGCAATGTCGGCCTCATGCAGGCGGTCAAACGGTTCGAGCCGGACAAGGGCTTCCGGCTGGCGACCTATGCCATGTGGTGGATCAAGGCGGCCATCCAGGAGTACATCCTGCGGTCCTGGTCGCTTGTCAAAATGGGCACCACGGCCAACCAGAAACGCCTCTTCTTCAACCTGCGGCGCCTGAAAGGCAAGATCCAGGCCCTGGACGAGGGCGATCTGAAGCCGCATCAGGTGAAAGAGATCGCGACTCGCCTGGGCGTTTCCGAAGACGAAGTGATTTCCATGAACCGGCGCCTGGGCGGCGATGCCAGCCTGAACGCACCGGTTCGGGCGGAAGCCGATGCCGGAGAATGGCAGGACTGGCTCGTGGACGAAAGCGACAGCCAGGAGACCCTTCTGGCCAATCAGGAAGAGCTGGACATGCGCCGCAAGCTCCTAAGCGATGCCATGGACGTGCTCAATGAGCGCGAGCGCCGCATATTTGAGGCCCGCCGACTGTCGGAAGATCCGATGACCCTGGAGGATCTCTCCGGTGAGTTCGGCGTCAGCCGGGAGCGTGTGCGCCAGATTGAGGTGCGGGCCTTTGAAAAGGTGCAAAAGGCGGTCCGCAGCACGGCGCGGGCCCGCGAACACCAGCAGCCCGCCGCATAACGGCATATACTGCCTGCATCATGGACGGACACAAAAACGCCGGAGACTTGCTCCGGCGTTTTGCTTTTCTTATCGTCTGATCGCAAAGAGGGGCTCGCTCCTTGAGATGTCCTTTTAGAGGGCATCAGATCAGCGAAGTTCCTTGGCATAGCTCTCCACCGGAACAACCTTGCTAATCAAACCGGCCTCGGCCATGAACTCCGCAAAGCGCATGTAGCGGCCTTCATCCAGCACGCCCGGCCGCTTGGCAAAGCGCGGCAGCGTGTCGGCCCAGGCCCGCTTGTTCAACTCATCGTTCAAATGCGGATAGGCCTCGATGAAGGCATCCCAAGCCTCATCCGGATGGTTTGTCAGATAGATGGTCGCAGCTTCCACCGCAGCCAGAAACTTGACATAACGCGGATCATCCACCGTATCCTTTCCGACCACATAGACCAGCTCATCAAAAATCGGCACGCCATTTTCTTCCGGGAAGAAGGCCCGCCCCTCCTTGCCCTCGATCTCGATCTGGGTCAGCTCGAAATTGCGGTAAGCCCCGATGACCGCGTCCACCTGACCTGCCATCAGCGCCGGAGACAGGGAGAAATTCACATTGATCAACTCCACATCATCGATGGTCAGTTCAACCGATTTGAGCATCTGCCCCAGCATGGCATCTTCAAAGCCGGACACGGAAAAGCCGATGGTCTTGCCCTTCAGGTCCTTCAAGGTCTTGATGGGCCCATCCTTGAGCACGATCAGCGAGTTAAGCGGCGTTTCCACAAGGGTTCCGATCCAGGACACCGGCAGGCCTTCCTCGATCAGCGCATGCAGGGTCGGCTGATAGGAAATGGCAATGTCGCCCTGCCCGGCCGCAACCAGCTTGGGCGGCATGGACGGGTCGGCCGGCTCGATCAGCTCCACCTCCAGCCCTTCCGCCGCGAAGAACCCCTTGGTCTTCGCCGTGATGACAGGAGCATGATCGGGGTTCGTGAACCAGTCCAGAAGCACGGTAAGCTTCTCAGCGGCCTGAACCGGACCGCTGGCCAGAAGTGCGGTGGCAAGAGACAGGGACAACAGGATTCTTTTCATGAAACTCCTCCGGAATGTGGCAGTCAGTCTTCGGCCTGCCAGGGAACAAGACGTTGGGTGAGGTGGTCGACTGCAGCGCGCATCGCCAGAACCATCAAGGCCAGCAAAATGACTGCAGCAAAAAGAAGATCTGCTTTTCCGCGGGCATTGGCCTGCAGCATGATGAAGGCAAGCCCGCCTTTGGCCCCCGCCCATTCACCAACCACCGCCCCTATGGGCGCAAAGACGGCGGCCACCCGCATCCCTGAGGCAAGCGCCGGAAGGGCCGCAGGCAGCCGGAACACCACAAGTTCCTGAACCCGGTTGACCCGGTAAAGGCGCGCAAGATCGGCAAGGCCGGGATCGAGCCGGCGCAACCCGTCATAGACCGTGGAGGTCACCGCGAAAAAGATGATCAGGATGGCCATGACGATCTTGGAGGTCATACCGAAGCCGAGCCAGAGAACAAGCACAGGGGCAATGGCAAAGACCGGCAAGGCCTGGGTCACCAGAACGGCCGGCATGACCAGGCGTCCGGCGAGCGGAAACAGCCAGACCAAGACGGCAAGCGCCGTTCCGCACAGCACCCCAAGAACAAACCCCAGCAGGGTCTCTGACGCGGTGATGCCCGCATGGTAGAATAAAAACCCTGCATTGGTGGGAAAGGCACGCAGAACATCGACCGGGCCGGGCAGCAGGAATGCAGGCGGCTGAAACACCGCCACAAGTAAGGCCCAGACCCCGAAGACCGCAAGGACAGAAACGGCAATGCGCCTCAGCACCAACAGCACGTCTCTCATGCGGCCTCTCCGGGCGCACGGCAGCTGTTTGGATCTTTCTTTCCAGCAGCCGGTCTTCGCTGGTGCGATGACGGCTGCCCTGGCAGACACGAACGCATAGGATCTCCCGTCCTCACCCCGGCCTCGCACACCCATTCAAAGGCATGCAAAAGAGACCGGCGCTCACGGCTGGCGCCCCCGCAGCTTCCAGAATCCGGTTACAGCAGGAAAATGACCAGCCAGTATGACACTGGAGATCCGGGATATAGGCTAAGGATTCCGTCCCTTCGCCGGTATGACCCGGATCAGGTTCTAAGGGTTCAGCTTAACGCCATCTCAGCTCCGGAAACCGGAACACCCCTCGGACCGAGGCGCGAACATGCCCCGCCTTGAGACAAAACGCAAGACCGGTCCGGAAACCTTTTCTCCGGCAAACCTTAAACACACTGCCATTTCAGAGAGAAAACGGCTGAAGCAACCGCATTTCATGCGCTTTGACTTTCGCTTCCAGACATCAGAGATATCACAGCAAAGCGGTTTGAAACCGGATGACAGAGCGCTCTTTCAAGCCTTAGCCCGCTTGCCAGGAGGCAACCGCCTTGTTGACGACGTCATTGCCCGTTTCGCCCTTTTCGAGGGTCAGGATGCCGCGCTTGCCGTTTTCATACAGCATCGGAATATCGATCCAGCCACGCCCGCTCAAGAGTCCCATATTGCGCTCTTCCTTGTCGATGTCATTCGACAGGGCAATCCAGAAGATGCCGGGAGAGACTTTCACAGACGCGCCGATCAGGGCATCGCCCCGGGCTTCTTCCGTCGGCTTCATGACAAGACCTGGCACATTGACCACGTCCCCGGCCGCAAATCCGTCCGGAAAGTCATATTCGATTTCCACCAGATGGCTTGCAGGCAGTGACGTGTCGTCATTCGGCTTGATACGGATATCAACTTTCACCCCACGCTCGGGGATGTCCACTTGCGCGGTCAGAACAGACAGCTGGTTGCCGTTGAGATCCGTTTCTTGCCTCAGGCCCCAGACAACCGCCCCTTGAGACGCCGTACCTGCTCCGGACGTATCTTCCCCTTCTTCATAGAGGATGGACCGCTGGGCCCCACTGGGTGCTGGCGCGCTTGCAGAGGCGCTTGCTCCCGGCTGGGTGATACTTGCCAGACCGCCCTGTGTCCCGCCAACAGACGGCTGGGCTGGTTCCACAAGCGGAATTGCAGAGGTTGAGCCGGTGCTGGCCGCTCCCGGCGAGGAGGGCGTGGAGGCAACCGGTGCGGACGGCCGCGGCGTGATCGTCGTTGTGGTAACCGTGCGGGCATCAGGCGCAACAACCTCGCCGCCGCTGTCATCCAGAAGCCTGTCGGTGTTCTTGGCACTTGCGCCCGTATCTGCCGGGTCCTCGGCCACCGAGGCCTGGGACGGCGCGGGCTCTGGCTGAAAAGTGGCAGGCTGCGTGTCCTCTGCCGGTGTCTCCTGACGGCTGACCGCCGCCTGGTCCTCCGACGGCAGGAAGAAATAAGCGGCGGCGCCCAGAACGATCAGAACCAGAACCCCAGCGAGCGCGACCGGAACCATTCGTCCGGCCCCTGACCCGCGCAACGCATCCGACGCGCTGAGCCGCTCCCGTTTGGACCGATCCTGAGGCACCGGCACCGGAACCGGCTCATGCCGGTCGGCAAAGAGCGAGGGCATCTCCTCGTCTGTACCATCTTCTTCGGCGTCATATCCTTCGTCGCCAGCGCGGATCGAGCCCCGGAAAGCCGGTTCCTTACGGGCATCGATCACAACTCCAGAGCGTTTTTCCGGGGCCGGGTCGACGGCCTCCTTGACGTTCTGAACCGCTTTGTTGGCCGCTGCGCCCAGTTGCTCGGCCTCAGACAAAGTGTCTTTCAAGGGCGAGGGAATATCCGTGTCCGCGTCTGCAGCTTTACCGTCAGAGGCCTCTGCAAATGAGGAGGCCCGAGACGGCTCCCTCTCAGGACCGTCAAGCGCGGGCAGTCCATCCTTTGGACCGGTCTCCGGCATCACAGGTGCAGCCGGTGGCGTCACGGGGGACGACACCGGCGCGGATACAGGCGGAGCTTCGGCCGCTTTGACCTCACTGCCGGGGACGTCCGGCACCGGATCTTCAGGCCGCACATCCTCGGGCGCTTCAACCTCGGGTGCAGCGACAGAAAAGTCTGGCGCCGGGGATGTAGAAGGCGCAGCAGGTTCAGGGACTTTGGCCACCTCAGGGGGGGCCTCAGCGTCTTGCGGTTCCGGCGCCTGCGGCGCGGCCGCAGAAGAAGAGGACGGCGGCGTTGGCGCGGATGTGGAGGTGCCGGGCGACGGGCTCAGCCCTAGGCTTTCCCGGGCAGCTTCCGCTTCCACTTTCCGGATCGCCTCTTCAAGGCGCAGCTGCTCGGCCGTGATTTCGGACGGGGAAAGCGGCGGCTCATAGGCTTTCAGCTGATTGACAATGGCGTTGCGTGCCCGGCTGTAAACGCTTCTGCGGGCAGCTCCGTTGCTTTCCGGCAAGGACGCGATTGTTTTCTTCAAAATCGAATAGTAATCAGCCATCTTCCTGCCTACAGGCCACGCGCGCGTTCAATTTCTGCCAGCCCGGGATATGGTTTCCCCAGAGGCTTATAGCAAGTTTTCGATGACCGGTGCCAACTCTTCCCGTATTCGCCCACACATCGTCCCTTACACAGCACATCCGTGGAACGGTTTGAAGGTCGCCTCTTGACGGCCTTCTGCCATTCCAAAGCGACGCAGAGTGATTCGCCCAGCGCCACTTTTTTTTTCAATATTGGGCCTTTTCAGCCAAAGATCTCAATCCTGGAAGGGATTCTGCACAAGAATTGTGTCATCACGCTCCGGGCTCGTCGATAGAAGCGCAACCGGTGCTCCGATCAATTCTTCGACGTGACGGACATATTTGATAGCCTGAGCCGGCAATTCTGCCCAGCTGCGGGCCCCTTCCGTGGATTCCTTCCAGCCCGGCAGGCTTTCATAGATCGGAACAACCCGCTCCTGCGCGCCTTGCGACGCCGGCAGATAGTCGATCCGCTCCCCGTCCAGCTCATACCCGATGCAGATCTTGATTTCGTCCATCCCGTCCAGAACATCGAGCTTGGTCAGGGCAATACCGTTGATGCCGGAGGTGCAGACGGTCTGGCGCACGAGCACCGCGTCGAACCAGCCACAGCGGCGGCGGCGGCCGGTCACGGTTCCAAATTCATGGCCGCGCGTGCCCAGGAACTCCCCAACCTCGTTCTGCTGTTCCGTCGGAAACGGTCCTTCCCCGACCCGTGTCGTGTAAGCCTTGGTGATGCCAAGCACATAGTCGACCGAGCCCGGCCCGAGGCCACAGCCAGTTGCCGCCTGACCTGCAACCGTGTTGGAGGACGTTACAAACGGATAGGTGCCGTGGTCGATATCCAGCAGCGCCCCCTGGGCGCCTTCAAACAGAATACGCTTGCCCTGGCGGCGCAGGTCGTCCAGCAAGTACCAGACCTTGTCCATATAGGGCAGAACCTTGTCGGCAACGCTGGCCAGTTCGTCATAGATGGCCTGCGCGGAGATCTCATCCTGCCCCAGACCGCGCCGCAAGGCATTGTGGTGGGTCAGAAGCCGGTCGATTTTCGCAGGCAGGGTCGTCAGGTTCTTAAGATCCATCAGCCGGATCGCCCGGCGGCCAACCTTATCTTCATAGGCCGGGCCGATGCCGCGTTTTGTGGTCCCGATGCGGGTGCCGGTGTTGGAATTCTCGCGCAGCGCGTCCAGCTCCCGGTGGAGCGACAGGATCAGCGTGGCATTTTCGGCAACACGCAGGGTTTCCGGCGTGACAACCACCCCCTGCTGACCGAGACGTTCCACTTCTTCAGCCAGGGCGTGCGGGTCGAGCACGACCCCGTTGCCGATGACGGACAGCTTGCCTTCGCGGGCAACGCCGGAGGGCAGCAGGGAGAGCTTGTAGCTGATACCGTCAATGACGAGCGTGTGTCCGGCATTGTGTCCGCCCTGGAACCTGACAATGACATCGGCTTGTTCCGACAGCCAGTCGACAATCTTGCCTTTGCCCTCGTCCCCCCATTGCGAACCGACAACCACCACATTCGCCATCTAGTCTTTGCTCTCCTGAAAGCAGCTTGGGCCTCTCCGGGCCTGCCGGAACGCCAACACGACAAGCCCCGGCAAGGCGGCCGGGGCAAACGGCGCGGACTATAGACAGGTTTCCCCCCGCAGGCGAGTCTCCAGAGACAAAATATCCGGGCTGCCCGGCCAGACAGGCGCAACGCCGCTTCCCTCCCTCGTCAAAACACCCCGGCAAGGTAACCTTACCTTGCGATGCCAAAGGCTTATTTCGGCGGATCAGACGGTTCCCCGCCCCTTTCACCTCCGGCCATCCTGTTGATCATCGGGGAGGTGCGCAGCAGCCAGACAAACCGCCGCCTCTGGCTGGCCGGCACAGCGTCCCGGCGGAACATCCGCATGATGATAAAGAGAACCAGCATCAGATGCAGCGTGGCCGTGTAGACAAAAAACGTGGCCGGCCCAAACATCCCCATCAAGAGAGAGGCGGCAAACGGGCCGATCATCGCCCCGCAGCCAAAGGCCAGCATGAGACCGGCCGCCATGTCGACAAACTGTCCCTCCAGGGCATGATCATTGCCATGGGCCACCGACAGGGAATAGAGCGGCAGCGCGAACCCGCCAAACAGAAACACGCCGATGAAAAGCTCAAGCTCCGTTTCGGAACGGGCAATATAGAGACAGGCCAGTGCGGCCCCAATGGTGAAGACGATCAGCACCAGGCGTCGGTCAATCCGGTCGGACACCCACCCCGCCGGATACTGGAACACCGCGCCCGCAAACACCCACAGTGCGATGAAGGCCGCCACAGTCTCCAACCCCAGCCCGATGCTTTCCGCATAGACCGGTCCGACCATCCGGAACGCCCCATTGGTCAGGCCAATGGTGAAGATCCCGACCATGGCCACCGGGGACACCTGCCACAGATTGAGCGGATTGACGATGCGGGCGGGCGGCGCCGGTGGATTGCCCTCGCGCGCCAGAGCAATCGGCACGATGGCAAAACAGAACAGCACCGCCAGCACCATGAGAATTTCAGACCCCGCAGCCCCGAAAACGGGCAGGATGAACTGCCCTCCCATCACCGCGCCCAGATCCACGATGCGGTAGACCGACAGGATGCGGCCCCGCGAAGCGTTGGTAGCAATGGAGTTCATCCAGCTTTCCAGCACCATGGCCGTGCCGCAAAACGCCGCACCGCTGACAAACCGGGCCAGCATCCAGGGCCAGCCCGCCGGAGCAAAGGCAATTGACAGCACCGCAATTGCGCTGATGGAGGCAAGCGCCGCAAAGACCCGGATATGCCCGGCCCGCGCGATCAGGAACGGTGCAAGCAGAACCCCGCAAATCATGCCGGCAAAATAGAGCGAGCCCAGCAGGCCGATACTCGCATCGGGCAGCGCCTCGGCACGGGCGCGCACCGCAATCATGGTCATGGACAGCCCGTTGGCGCCAAGCAGGCAGGCCGCAGCAATCAGGAGCGGCGCAAGGCGTCCGGCAAGAGACACGCTTTGAGCTGGCGGGGCAATCTGTGGCATGGGCACCTGGGTCTTGGGGTCCGCGGCGTAGGGACACTTTATTCTGAACGGACAGAGGTTCAGCACAACGCCTTTGACGAGATCAGCGGCACTTTGCCGAAGTGGCCCGCCAAGGCAAGTCCGGAAAGACAACTATCTCGCCAAAGGATCGGTTTTCGGGTGTTTCGGCGGCGCGGGGCCTGTTACATCGACTTCAACCATAAGACTCTATTGGGTGCGGTTGGTATTCCACCAGACAGCACCGCTGACGAAACCTAACCCGATACCGGAACACTCATGTCCCTTCGCAACTGGATCCTTCTCCTTTGTCTTGGCGCGATCTGGGGCGGATCGTTCCTCTTCGCCAAGGTGGCGGTGGCCGAAATCCCGCCGTTCGTGCTGGTGTTTTTGCGGGTCTCCAGCGCCTGCCTTGTGCTCCTCGCGATCCTCTGGGCCCAGAGGCTGCTGCGGTCGTTTCCGCTCCATCTGGCTGGCGCCTTTCTGGTGATGGGGCTGTTGAACAACGCCATCCCCTTTTCGCTGCTCTTTTGGGGCCAGACGGAAATCGGGGCCGGGCTGGCCTCGATCCTCAACGCCACCACACCGGTTTTCACCGTGCTTGTGGCAGGTCTCCTGACTGGCCAGGAACCTTTGCCCTGGACCAAGATCGCGGGAGTTGCCCTTGGCGTTGCAGGTGTGACGGTGATGCTGTCCGGCAGCCTGTCCGGGCTTGTTCAGGAACCGCTATGGGCACAGCTTTGCTGCCTCGGCGCGGCGCTCTCCTATGCGTTTGCGGCAACCTACGCCCGGCGGTTCCGCTCCATCCCTCCGCAGATCGCAGCTGCAGGCCAGCTGATGGGCTCCAGCCTGATCATGCTACCTGTGGCACTGGTGACTGGCTCCAGCTGGTCCCTTTCCGCCACCAGCCCGGCGGCCTGGGCCAATGTGGCCGCCCTTGGCGTTGCGGCAACCGCCTTTGCCTATCTGATCTATTTCAAACTGCTGGCCGATGCCGGGGCGACCAATGCGTCCCTGGTCACCCTGCTGGTTCCCGCCAGCGCGCTCTTTTTCGGCTGGCTGCTTCTGGATGAAACCTTAAGCGCCCTACAGCTTGGCGGGTTCAGCCTGCTTCTGAGCGGGCTGATTGTTCTGGATGGACGCCTGGTCCGCCGGTTTTCCCCTGGCAAGATCTAGAAACAACGTTTTGCACAAGACATATTGTGAAAAATACTAGGCATCCGGTGTCTGACTGGGCAAATTGGAGCTTCCTGCCGGGGCAGCTCCCACCAGCTCTGCCCAAGTCTGACCGAATGGAAATCCCTTCATGACCAAGTTTTTTTCTGCAGGCGCTCTCGCCGCCACGTGCCTTGCCCTGTCGGCCTGCGCCAGCATCACGCGCGGCACGCAGGAGACGGTCAAAGTCTATGTTTCCCCGGCGGATGCGCTGATTGCCAGCAATATCGGCCTGAGCTGCAACACCTCGCCCTGTTCCTTGAAGGTCTCCCGCAAGACGGAATTTGCGCTGACGGTCTCCAAGGAAGGCTACGAGAAACAGACGATTCTGGTGACAACCGGCGTTGCCCCCGGAGGTGTTGCCGGCATGGCCGGCAATGTTGTGTTTGGCGGTGTCATCGGCGTTGGCATCGATGCGGCCACAGGCGCCACGCTCGGCCACAAACCGAACCCGGTTCTTGTCGAGCTGGTTCCGCTCAACCCGAACAATCCGAAGACACCGAAAGGCGACCTGTCCGATGTGCGCGAACGCCTTGCGGCCCGCCAGCGGGAACAGGAAGAAGCCGCAAGGCGCAAATCCGGCGGCGTCTGAGACAGACGGACCGGATCAGACGCGGCGCACGCCAGTCACCTGAAACTGAAATACGCTCCGGCGCACGCTGCACAAATCAGGCGTATTTCAATTCCACCACACTAGAACTTGAGCGACTTGACCTGCTTGACGTGGGAGACCGCCTCCAGCCGGGCCATCACATCGGCAGAAACCTCCCCGTCCACCTCCACAAGGCAGATCGCATCGGAGCCCGGCGCAAGCCGGCCAAGATTGAAGGTGGCAATATTCACGCCGCTATTGCCGAGTTCCATGCCCAGCTGCCCAATGAAGCCGGGTTTGTCCTCGTTGGTGATATAGAGCATGTGCTCGCCCAGCTCAGCTTCCATGTTGATACCCTTGACCTGAATGATCCGGGGCTTGCCGTCGGCAAAGACGGTTCCTGCAACGGAGCGCTCCTGGCGTTCGGTCATCACCGTCAGGCGGATATAGGTCTCATAGGCGCCCTGCTTTTCCCGGCGGATTTCCTCCACCTTGATGCCACGGTCCTTCGCCAGCGCCGGAGCCGACACCATATTGACCGTCTGCAGCAGCGGTGTCAGCAAGCCGGTGAGTGCGGCCGCCGTCAGGGCCTGCAGGTTCATTTCCGCAACCGCCCCGGCATATTCCAGCCGGATACCTTCAATGGCTGATTCCGTCAGCTGACCTGCAAAAGACCCGAGCTGCTCGGCAAGGCGGACAAAGGGAGCCAGTTTCGGCGCCTCTTCGGCGGAGATGGACGGCATGTTGAGCGCATTGCGCACCGCCCCGTCGAGCAGATAGTCACACATCTGTTCGGCCACCTGCAGGGCGACATTCTCCTGGGCTTCGGACGTTGAAGCCCCCAGATGCGGAGTGGAGACGAAATTCGGTGCGCCGAAAAGACAGTTCTCCCTGGCCGGTTCTTCCACGAACACATCAAACGCGGCCCCGGCCAGTTTGCCCTCATCAAGGGCGGCGCGGACCGCCGCCTCGTCTGCCAGACCACCCCGGGCACAATTCACCAGATAGGCCCCGGTGCGCATTTTCGAGATCGCCGCCGCATCGATGATATTGCGGGTCTTGTCTGTAAGCGGCGTGTGCAGCGTGATCAAATCGGAGCGGCTGAAGAGATCGTCCAGCTCCACTTTTTCCACGCCGAGTGCAACGGCCCGCTCCGGGGTCAGGAACGGATCAAAGGCGATCACTTTCATTTTCAGGCCGATGGCCCGGTCGGCCACGATGGAGCCGATATTGCCGCAGCCCACGAGACCCAGCGTCTTGCCGGTCAGCTCGCGGCCCATGAAACGGGACTTTTCCCATTTTCCCGCCTGCGTGGAGGCATCAGCCGCCGGGATCTGCCGGGCAACTGCCATCATCATGGAAATGGCGTGTTCAGCCGTTGTGATCGCATTGCCGAACGGCGTGTTCATTACAATGATGCCGCGCGCCGTGGCCTTGGGAATGTCGACATTGTCGACCCCGATCCCGGCCCGGCCCACCACTTTCAGCTTGTCCGCGGCCGCGATGATCTTTTCGGTGACCTTGGTGGCCGAGCGGATCGCCAGACCGTCATACTGGCCGATGACCTCCAACAACTTGTCCTTGTCCTTGCCCAGCTCCGGCAAGAAGTCGGCTTCAACACCCCGGTCCTTGAAAATCTGCACTGCAGCGGGGGACAGCTTGTCTGAAATAAGCACTTTGGGAGCCATGTTCATTTCTCCTTGAATACGGGAACGAACCGGGCAGCAGGCCGCCCGGCAGAGTCGTCAGGGGGAGAAGAGCGGGGTCAGGCAGCCTGGGAGAAGGCCGCCTTTTCGCACGCAAAGGCCCAGTCAAGCCACAGTGTCAGCGCCTGAAGATCAGAAGCTTCCACCGTGGCGCCAGCCCAGATGCGCAGCCCCGACGGGGCATCCCGGTAGGCACCAATGTCATAAGCCACCCCTTCCCGGTCAAGCCGGGCCGCGAGAGCCTTGGCAAAGGCCGCCTGACGGTCGCCGTCAAGCGCCAGAATATCCGGATCGGTGACTTTCAGGCACACGGAGGTGTTGGAGCGCGTGGCCGGGTCAGCCGCCAGGAAACCAGCCCAGCGGCTGACCTCCACCCAATCGGCCAGAACCTTCAGATTGCCATCCGCACGGGCCTGCAGCCCGGCAAGGCCGCCAATTCCGGCCGCCCATTTCAGCGCATCCAGATAATCTTCCACGCACAGCATCGACGGAGTGTTGATCGTCTCGCCCCGGAAGATGCCCTCAATCAGTTTGCCGCCCTTGGTCAGGCGGAAGATTTTCGGCAGCGGCCAGGCCGGCGTATAGGTTTCCAGACGCTCGACTGCGCGCGGGCTGAGGATCAGAACCCCGTGGGACGCCTCGCCGCCCAGCACCTTCTGCCAGGAGAAGGTGACAACGTCGAGCTTGTCAAAGGCAAGGTCCTGGGCAAAGGCGGCGGAGGTGGCATCGCAGATGGTAAGCCCGCCCCGGTCGGCCGGGATCCAGTCTCCATTGGGCACCCGCACACCAGAGGTGGTGCCATTCCAGGTGAAGACGACATCCCTGGAAAAATCGACCTGACCCAGGTCGGGCAAGACGCCATAGGGGGCTTCCAGGCAGCGCACAGTGTCCAGCTTGAGCTGCTTGACCACATCGGTCACCCAGCCCTTGCCGAAGCTTTCCCAGGCCAGCATGTCAACGCCGCAGGCGCCGAGCAGAGACCAGAGAGCCATCTCGACAGCGCCGGTGTCCGACGCCGGAACAATACCGATCCGGTAGTCTTCGGGAACCTGAAGGATGTCCCTGGTCAGATCGATGGCCTCGGCAAGTTTCGCCTTGCCCGGCTTGGCCCTGTGGGACCGGCCAAGCGGCGCATCGCTCAAGCCGTCCAGCGTCCAGCCGGGACGCTTGGAACAGGGACCAGATGAAAAATTGGGATTGGCCGGACGCACGTCCGGCTTCACGGTAAGCTCAGTCATATCTGTCTACCCTCGCAGATAGTTGCCCCTCGTTGGGGAGGGGTGGCCCACCTATGGGGATAGGACGTTCGCAGCAGCCCGTCAAATCAAATCCGGCTAACACGCAAAAAGGCCGGTCTCCCGGACCGGCCTTTTCAGAATGCCCCTGCCCTTGCGGGGACAGAAATGTGGAGATCAGAAATTGCTGCTGATCGGTCCCTGCGGCTCGTAATAGACCGGACCGGCCGGTGCGCTCGAATTGAACGTGTAACGGGCGCCGAGCCGGAATTCATGGGCTGTCAGATCGTCCCAGACAACGCGGGAATCGGGGCTTGCCGTGTTATCCAGCTTGACCGTCTTGGCCTTGCCGAGATCCTTGTAGCGGTAGCCGGCATCCAGGCTCCAGTTCGGCGTAAATGCATATTCCGCACCAGCCATCAGGGCCCAGGCGAAGTTCCATTGGCCATTCGAACCGTTATAGTCGCTGCTGCCAACGCCCGGATTGATCGAGTAGGTGCTGTCGGTGCGCACATAGGCCGCACCAATACCGGCCCCGACATAAGGCGTGATGCGGTGCCAGGTGCCCAGATCCACATAGCCGTTCAGCATGAGGGTCCAAACGTCAATGTCCGTGCCTTCTTCGGAGTAACCACCGCCACAGCCGCCACAGACCGCGTAGCCTTTGGCGGTGGCAGGTGTTTCATAGTCAAACGTGATGTCGGAGCGGAAATAATCGTTGAACTGGTAACCGACACCTACGCCGATCATCCAGGCATTGTCCATGCTTTCCCGCTCGAACCGCAGCAGACCGGCATTGTTATAGTCATTGAAGCTGCCGCTGGGATCACCATAAACCTTGTAGCCGATGTCGCCGCGCAGATACCAGCCGCCAACAGCAGGCACTTCAGGAATATGTTCGATGACCGGCGCTGGAAGGTCCGCCGCGAAACTCGCGGAAGACAGAGCAACTGCAAGTCCGGTCAACGACAAACGCTTGAGAAGTGGGAACATGTTTCCGTCCTTGTCCAGTGAGGGTCCGTGAAATATGTCCGGACACATCAAACTTGCGCCCACCGTGACGGAAATTCATTAAAACCTGCTTAACCCTGCCCTTTAACCGAACTTCTTTACCTTAACAAGAACTTAACGCCACTAGTATCAAACAAACAAAAAAGAGAAAACGCCCCTTTAAGAGCGATTTCTCCTTCATATTTAAATCAGATAACCTTAAGCAGCAACGGAAGCCACAACACCGGCAATATCATTGACGACCTGCTTGACCAGCTCCGCATCGTCTCCTTCAGCCATGACACGGATCAGCGGCTCGGTGCCGGAGGCCCGGATCACCAGACGGCCCGACGTGCCAAGACGCGCCTCTCCGTCTTGGATCGCAGACTTGACGGCGTCCTGTTCCAGCGGTTTGCCACTGCGGTAGCGGACGTTTTTCAGGATCTGCGGCACCGGGTCGAACCGGCGGCAGACTTCGGAGACCGGCCGGTTCTGATCCTTCACGCAGGCAAGAACCTGAAGCGCGGCAATGAGACCGTCGCCGGTGGTGGCAAAGTCCGACAATACGATATGGCCGGACTGTTCCCCGCCCACATTGAAGCCATTGGCGCGCATATGTTCGACCACATACCGGTCACCGACCTTGGTGCGGGCGAGATCGAGACCGAGGCCGTCCAGATACCGCTCCAACCCAAGATTGGACATGACCGTGGCCACAATCCCCGGGCCGGACAAACGGTCACTGGCCTGCCAGGACTGAGCGACAACCGCCATCAGCTGGTCGCCATCAACCACCTGGCCGTTTTCATCGACAATGATGACCCGGTCCGCATCCCCGTCCAGCGCAATCCCGATATCTGCGCGCACTTCATGCACCTTGCGGGACAACGCATCTGTCGAGGTGGATCCGCATTCCTTGTTGATGTTGTACCCGTCCGGGGAGACCCCCATGGAGATAACATCCGCCCCCAGTTCCCAGAGCGCTTCGGGGGCCACCTTGTAGGCGGCGCCATTGGCGCAGTCGATGACCACCCGCAGGCCTTCCAAGTTCATCTCCCGCGGCAGCGTGCGCTTGGCAAATTCGATATAGCGCTGCTGCGCACCATCGATCCGCCGGGCTCTGCCCAGCTCGCGCGGGCCTGACAGATTTCCGCTCAAATCCCCTTCAATCAGTGCCTCGATGCGGTGCTCGATCTCGTCGCTGAGCTTGAACCCGTCGGGCCCGAAAAACTTGATGCCATTGTCATGAAAAGGATTGTGCGAGGCGGAGATCATCACACCGAGATCGGTACGCAAGGACCGGGTCAGCATGGCCACGGCCGGGGTCGGCATCGGCCCAAGCAGAAACACGTCCATCCCCACCGACGTAAATCCGGCCACCAGGGCATATTCAAGCATGTAACCTGACAGGCGCGTGTCCTTGCCAATCACCACCCGGTGGCGATGGCCGCCATTCTTGAAAGCCTGGCCCGCTGCCATACCGACCTTGAGAGCCATGTCCGCAGTCATGGGATAGGAATTGGCCTCGCCGCGGATGCCGTCCGTACCGAAAAATTTACGCATCAATCATGCCTGTCTGAACTGGTTGTCTGCGTTCTTGTTTAACGCACTTGCTTCGAAATTGGCTTCAAAATATGTGAGCAAATATTACGATTCACTAACGTTGTGTCTGCTGTCCCTCAAAACGCAAGAAGCCCGGCAAGCCGGGCTTCTCAACGTCACAACCGGCCAAATCAAACCTGAGGCTGGGGCTCCAGCCCACCCGACGGCTCGTCTCCGCCCCGTTTGGCGCCAGCGGTGGGCACAGCAGATGACCGTCCAATCGGCTGATCATCATCCGTATCCCGCACCGGCGGCTTGCCGTTCAAGAGATCCTTGATCTCGTCACCGGACAAGGTCTCGTACTCCAAAAGACCCTTGGCTATGGTGTGCAGCTGATCTTCATGTTCAGTCAGGATCCTCTCGGCGGTGCCGTAACCCTGATCGACATAGGCCTTGATTTCCTCATCGATCATTTTCTGCGTTACGCCGGAAATATTCTGCTGGCGGGCCACGGAATGGCCCAGGAACACTTCTTCCTGGTTCTCGCCATAGGAAATCAGGCCGAGCTTGTCGGACATGCCCCACTGGGTGACCATGGCACGGGCCAGACGGGTGGCCATCTGGATGTCGCCGGACGCTCCTGAGGTGACTTTCTCGTAGCCGAAGATCTTTTCTTCTGCCACACGGCCGCCCATGGCCACCGCCAGATCCGCATAGCACTTTGCCCGCGTCAGCGACACCTGATCCTTTTCCGGCAGGCGCATGACCATGCCAAGAGCCCGGCCGCGCGGAATAATCGTCGCCTTGTGGATCGGATCGGAGGCTTCCTGATGGAGCGCCACGAGAGCGTGTCCGGCTTCGTGATAAGCGGTGAGTTTCTTTTCTTCCTCGGACATGACGAGAGTGCGGCGTTCCGCGCCCATCATCACCTTGTCCTTGGCATCCTCGAACTCGGCCATCGTCACAAGACGCTTGGAGCGCCGCGCCGCCAGAAGGGCCGCCTCATTGACCAGGTTCATCAGATCCGCACCGGAAAAGCCGGGCGTTCCCCGTGCCAGGGTCTTCACATCCACATCCGGAGCCAACGGCACTTTGCGCATATGAACCTTCAGGATCTTCTCGCGGCCGGTGATGTCCGGGTTCGGAACCACGATCTGACGGTCAAACCGGCCTGGACGCAGCAACGCCGGGTCCAGAACGTCCGGGCGGTTGGTCGCCGCGATGATAATGATACCCTCATTGGGCTCAAAGCCATCCATTTCGACCAGAAGCTGGTTCAAGGTCTGCTCGCGCTCGTCATTGCCGCCGCCAAGCCCGGCCCCGCGGTGTCGTCCGACCGCATCAATCTCATCGATGAAGATGATGCAGGGCGCATTTTTCTTGGCCTGTTCGAACATGTCGCGCACACGGGACGCACCGACGCCGACAAACATTTCCACGAAGTCGGAGCCGGAAATGGTGAAGAACGGCACATTCGCCTCACCCGCCACGGCACGGGCGGTCAGGGTCTTACCGGTGCCCGGAGGACCGACCAGCAGCACACCGCGCGGAATACGGCCGCCCAAGCGCTGGAACTTCTGCGGGTCCCGCAGGAATTCAACGATTTCCTGAAGATCTTCCTTGGCCTCGTCAATGCCGGCAACATCTTCAAAGGTCACCCGGCCATGCGCTTCAGTCAAAAGCTTGGCCTTGGACTTGCCGAAACCCATAGCCTTGCCGCCGGAGCCCTGCATCTGGCGCATCACGAAGATCCAGATACCCAGAATGATCAGCATCGGCAGCCAGGACACCAGGGCCCCGAGCAGAGGGGAGCTTTCCGACGGCGGGCTCGCCTTGATCATCACACCCTTGTTGCGCAGCTCATCCACATACTGGGCCCCTTCCGGCGCATAGGTATGGAAAGAGCCACCGCTGTTGTAGATGCCGGTGATTGTCTGTTCCTGAATGGTCACGGATCTGACGTCACCATTGTCCACCTGCCGCATGAACTCCGAATAGGCGACATCATTGGCGGCGCCTTGCTTTGCAGGATTTTGAAACAGCTGGAACAATGCGATCAGCAATACGGCGATGATCACCCAAAGAGCAAAATTGCGAAAATGTGCGTTCATTTCGTTCCCTTAACCGCCCGACGCGACATAGTGCACGCGGTTACATTTCTCTAGAGCGAAGATAGGTCGCCCAAGGCCCGCTGCCAAGGCGGTGCGCCATAATGCGCATATGCACTGACTAATTTATTAAGCCGGGACGTCTATCAGAAGTTTGATCCCAGGAAAACTCCAGAAATTCCGTTAACGTCCGATCCTCCCGTCAATTGCCCGCCAGTTTACCCCGGAACGGCAGCCTCGCCAATCTGAAGCTGCTGCCATGGTTATTTTCAGGAACGCGCAGATCAAGCATCTCCGGAAGCCGGACCACCTCCCGGTTTTGCGTCCAGAGCACCGGGGCACATTCAAAGGCCTCCTTGGGCCAGCCGCACGGCCAGACAACACTGCTGCTTTTCAAAGGAGAGGCGCCAAACGGCCCGAGAGACAATCCCTCCCCCTTGTCAATGCCAACAGCGTCCGGCAGCACCTGATATTTGAAGCGCCGGTCCCAGATCCCTTCGCCCGTCAGCCCGTGGACAGTCTCCGGAGGTTGCCGCCCAGCTTCCCGCCAGCACCACAGAAACACGCCATCCGTTTCAAAAACAGCGCCGGACAAACACTGGCGGGCAGGCTCACCGGCCCTCAAGACCTCATCCAGAGCCCGCAGTTTGGAGAAGCGCGGCCGGGGGCGAAGACCCGTCACATCCTGGGTGATCCGGTTCAGAAACCGCAAACGCAGGTCGTCCGGCAGCCCGGCATAGGCCTGGCGCTCCACCCTAGCCGGTCCCGCCGGATGATGGGTCACGTGTTCGTCCGCAAAACCGTTGACCGTCACTTCCAGGGCCTGCCGGGCCCGCCGGAGGTGAGCGGCCGTTTCCACCAGCCGGTCCGGCGACAGGCCTTCATCTTCCAAAAGCCCCATGATCCGGCGCAGGCGGCTGCGCTTGTATTTTTCATCCCGGTTGGAGGGATCGGCACACCAGGAAAGCCCTCTGGCGCGCAAACTGGCCTCCAGCCGCGCCTTGCGCAGTCCCAGAAGGGGGCGCAGCAGATGGAGCCCCTCCGGCCCCTCGCGCTCATCAGCAGCCATGGCACTGAGGCCTGAGAGGCCACTGCCCCGCGTCAACCGGTCCAAAAACGTCTCGGCCTGATCGTCCAGATGGTGGCCAAGCAGAAGCGCCTGCGCGCCCGTTGCCCCCATCCTGGAGGCCATCAAGGCATACCGCGCCTGCCGGGCAGCCTCCTGAAGATTCTGATCGGGCTTGGGGCCCTGCCAGCGCAAAATTGCACCCCGCAACCCCAGCCGGGCCGCCTCGGCCATGACAAATTCGGCTTCCTGTCCGCTTTCCGCGCGCAATCCGTGATCCACCACCAGAACTTCGCATAGGCCGGTCCAGCCGGCACGGCGGCGCCAGTCGTCAAACAGAACCATCAGGGACAGGGAATCCGCGCCGCCGGACACAGCCAGCGCGAGATTGGAAAAAGAAAACAGGCCCGCGAACAGCGCGTCGGCCTCAGTCCGCGTCAGAGCCTCCGGCTCTTCTGCCCTATCAGGAACATTGCGCACGGCTGCGTTCGTCACGGGCCTGGGAAAGAACGGCAGGCGCTGCATTCGGGAATTTGGTCAGGAGTTCGGCCAAGGTGGCACAGGCGGCGTCGGCCTCGCCCATGCCGCGCAGGGAGACACCCAGTTTCAGCAGGCTGTCCGGGGTCTTGTCGCTGCCGGGATAGTCCGTATATGTCTTCAGGAAAGCATCTGCCGCGCCCCGGTAATTCTGCTGAGCCAGCAGACTTTCGCCCAGCCAGTATTGGGCGTTGGCGGTCAGGTTGCTGTCCGGATAAGTTTCCAGAAAAGTGCGGAAGCCACGTTCAGCGCCCGCATAGTCCCCGTTGACCGCCAGCGAATAGGCGCTGTCATAGTCTGTGCGCGGATCGCCGGTGCCAATCACATCGGCAATGGCATCGTCTTCCGTCGCCAGTCCCGGTCCGGGCTGTTCTGCGTTACCGCCCCCCGGAAGGCTTTCCAGGCCATTGGCCAGCTTGGACAGGTCAATCGGCCCGTCGCTCGGCTGGTTGCTGCCATCCTCATAGCCACCGGTCTGACCCCAATTGCCATCCCCGGACCCTTCTGCGGGCAAGGTGGCAAAGCCACCACCTGGCGCGATCAGAGGCTGCGTCTTGGGGCTGCCGTCGGCAGCCAGGCCCGGCGCGGTGCTGCCGGGTGCCCCTGTCGGTGCAGATTGGCTCGGGGCAACCTGTGAGCGCTTGCCCGGTGTGCCGCCTTCCAGCTGCTGGAACCGGTATTCATTGTCCTCCTGCATGCGGCGCATCTGGTCCTGCATTTCCCGCATCTGGTGGGAAAGTTGTTCGATCTGCCCGGTCAAAGCCCGGATCCGCTCTTCCAACTGGGTGATCCTGACTGCGGAATCGTCCTTCTTGCGGCCAAAAAGCTGCGCCTCGGACGGGGTGGCCGCCACCACCAGCACCAAGGCCAGAACCATGCCGGAAATCTGTTTTCCCGAGAGCATATGCCGGGAAAGTGTCTGACCCAAAAGGGCTTTAAAAGTCTGCATTCGGTCCTCCGGTTCGCGGACTGGGAGCCAGGAGATCACGCAGGTCAGGCTGGGCGGCCAGGGATCTGCCCTGGTCAACGGCCTGAAAACGGCGCGCGGCCACTCTGCTTTCCAGCAAGTGTCCGCCACTCCTTCCCTGCGAAGTCTTAACGCATGCCCGGCCCTGCACTCAAGGTCACAGAGCCTTGGGACTTCGGCTAAATTTTGACGGGGGGAGCTGGCCTGGCAAGAAAGACCGGATTTGCCCCCGCAAAAGCCGTCAGGCCGGGAAATACCCGGCCTGACGTATGGAAATCAGTCTCTTTGAAGATCAATTCGTGGCGTTGTTCAGCACCGTCACAGCCCGCCGGTTCTGGGACCAGCAGCTGTTGTCGTTACAGACCGCAACAGGCCGTTCCTTGCCATAGGAAATGGTCTTGATCCGGGACGCGCTGACGCCCTGGGAAATCAGATAATCCCGGGCGGCCTGAGCGCGCCGGGCCCCCAGCGCGATGTTGTACTGGCGGGTGCCGCGCTCATCTGCATGGCCTTCCACCGTGATGGTGTATTGCGAATAGCGGTTCAGCCACTTCGCCTGCCCGGCCAGCGTGGACTGGCCTTTGGCGTTCAGGACTGACTGGTCCTCTTCAAAAAAGACGCGGTCACCGACATTGACCACAAAGTCCTGTCCCGTGCCCGGTTTCACATTGCTGGTCAGGCCATCTGTGTCCGTGGTGCGCGCACAGGCTGCCAGAAACAGGAGAGCGAAGCAGACCGCAATCCATCGCGTTCCCCGAACAGCGTTTTCTTTCATCAACATTCCCGTCTCCTAACATCCCCGGCCCGCTCTCAGGGCCTCCGGCTCACCCCGGCCCAAGGTAAATGCTTTCTAGCCAAAGGTGGTTAAAAGCGCCTTGTCAAAGGTGGTTAACAGATTATGACCAATCCCTGGACTTAAAATAGAGGGGCTGGTGCCTAATTGATCAGCGGCGACCAGGATGGATCGGAGGCAAAGGCCGGTGTCTCCAGCCGCTGCTCGTTGTACCCAGTCAGGTCAACCGTCCAGATCTGAGGACCGCCATTTGCCCCTGGTGTATCTCGGAAGAACACCAGCACCCGGCCATTGGGCGACCAGGCCGGCCCCTCATTGTGATACCCCTCGGTCAGAACGCGCTCGCCTTTGCCGTCCGGCTTCATGACACCGATCATGAACCGGCCCTGATGCTGCTTGGTGAAGGCAATCAGATCCCCGCGCGGCGACCAGACCGGTGTCGAATACCGTCCAGGCCCGAAGGAAATGCGTCTGGCTTCGCCGCCATTGGCACTCATGACATAGAGCTGCTGGCTGCCACCCCTGTCCGATTCAAACACGACCTGCTGCCCGTCGGGCGAGAAGGAAGGGCTGGTGTCAATTGCAGCGGAATTTGTCAACCGTGTCGTGCGCCGCGACCTCAAGTCCATCTTGAAGATATTGGCATTGCCGCCCTGCTCCAGGCTCATAACAACGCTTTGCCCATCCGGTGAAAACCGCGGGGCAAAGGTCATGCCCGGGAAATTGCCGACAATCTCTCGCTGACCGGTTTCGATGTTCAGCAGATAAACGCTCGGGTCCGCACCACCATAGGACATATAGGTGATTTCCTGGCTGGTCGGCGAAAAGCGCGGGGTCAGCACAAGGTCGTCGCCCTTTGTCAGATAGCGCACATTGGCCCCATCCTGATCCATCAGCGCCAGGCGCTTGACCCGCTTGTCCTTGGGGCCGGTCTCATCGACAAACACGATGCGCGTATCAAAATAGCCCTTTTCCCCGGTCAGCCGCTCATAGATGGCATCGGCAATGATATGGGCCAGACGGCGCCAGTTCTCTGGTGTGGTGTAGAATTGCTGTCCCAGCATCTGTTCCTGGGCGAAAACATCCCAGAGCCGGAACTCCGCCCGCAGGCGGCCGTCCGGCTGCTTGATCACCGTACCGGTCACCAGCGCCTGAGCACTGATCTGGCGCCAGTCCCCGAAGCGCGGGGTCGAATTCACGCTCATATTCTTCTGGATGAAGCTCGCCGGATCCAGAGGATTGAACAGGCCGGAGCGTTTGAGATCTGCCGCAATAACCGACGTCATGTCGCTGGACAGGGTGCTGTCGCCGCCATCTGCGGAAAAGGAGGGCAAGGCAATCGGCAGCGGCTCGATATTGCCCTGGGTGATGTCGATCTCGACAAGCGCTGCGGCTGGCTGTGGCGACATGACAGCGGCAATGGCCAACACAACGGCAAGGCCGCAGGCTCTGTGGCCAGCCGGACCGAACAGCGTTTTCAAGATTCCCTGCATGAGCGCTGAGCTCCCTTTCCGACATTTTTCCCGGCGTTGCGGGACTATCCCCCCAGCATTTCTCTGGGGTCGAAATTGATGATCACTTCCTGCCAGGCATCATACTTAGCAACGGGGAGCGAATAAGGCTGGCACCGCATGATTGCGCGCACCGCGCTGCTGGAAGCAGCGCCGAAGGCGGGATTTCCGCTGGCATTGAGCACTTCCGGACTGCTGGACACCTGCCCGTCCTGGGACAGGGTAAAGCGCACGCGGACCGCCAGGTCTTCGGCACCGACTGCCCCGACCGGCGGGTTCCAGCACTGGGCCACCTGGCCGCGCAGGGCATCAAGCTCCGACTGGGTCATGCGCACATTCTGCGCGCCCTGGCGGGACCCCAGGGCGGCCGGCTCCTGCGAGGCATTGCCCTGTTGCCTTGCCGGTTCGACTTTGTTGAGAAGCGCCGCAATCTGCTGGGAATCAAAATCATCCTTGGGCGGCGCCGGACGCGGAGGGGCCGGTTTGGCCCGCGGCCGGGCGCTGGTCACGATCGGCTGCGGTTCGGGGGCAGCCTGTTGTTGCGGGGCCGGGTCCGGCGCGCTTTCAGGCTCCGGGGCTGGGGCCGGTTCCACAGCCTCGGCTGGCGCAGGAGCAGGCTCTGGCGCGGGTTCAGGCGCAGGTGTGGGTTCAGGCGTGGGCGTGGGCGCGGGTTCAGGCGCCGAAGCCTGTTCTGGCGCAGGTGTGGGGTCGGGCGCCGGAGTTGGGGCCGGTGCCGGGGTCGGAGGTGTTGGCTGTTGAACCTGGCTTTGCCCGGGCTTGTCAGCCGGCTGCGGCGGCTCTTCCACCTCTGCTTCGCTCGGCTGAAGGGCGGCAACATCGCGCACTTCAGCCGTTTTTTCACCCAGACGCAGCTGGGTGAATTCCTCAACCGGGACTAGGTCAACAGGCATCGAATCTACTTGCGGCACAGAAAAGCGCTCCGCGTCCGGAAAGGCGATCAGGCCCCAGACTAGAATAGCCGTATGACCGGCCAAAGACGCGATGAGACCTGCGCGCATGCGGCGTTACGAGTCCCGTTCTTCCAGTGTGACAAGTCCTAGTCGTTTGAAACCGGCCGCGTTGATGCGGCCCATCAGCTTCATCATCGTGCCGTAGTCGGCATCCTGGTCACCGCGCACATAGATGCGCTCGTCATAGCCGTTGGCGGCAATCGCCTCCAGTTTCGGCACAACTTCGTCCAGCCCGATCGGCGTATCCTGAATGAAGATCTCCCCGGCCGAATTCACCGACAGGGTGATTGGCTCCGTGTCCCCTTCCAACGCCTTGGCCTGGGTCTCGGGCAGATCAATCGGCACGCCGACCGTCAGAAGCGGCGCGGCCACCATGAAAATGATCAAGAGCACCAGCATGACATCCACAAAGGGCGTCACGTTGATTTCGGTCATCAGGGCCGCGCGGCGCCGCCGCCGTCCCCGGCGTCCTCCGCCGCCCGATCCTCCACCGGCCTGCATGCCCATGGCTCAGCCCCTCTCGTCGATCTGGCGGGACAGGATCGCCGAGAACTCGTCGGCAAAGCCTTCCATGCGTGCAACCGCCCGGCCCACATCGGAGGAGAACTTATTATAGGCAATCACGGCCGGGATCGCGGCCAGAAGGCCAAGCGCGGTCGCAAACAGCGCCTCGGCAATCCCAGGCGCGACAACGGCAAGGTTGGTGCTCTCGGACGCGGCGATGGCCTGGAAGGCCGTCATGATGCCCCAGACCGTACCGAACAGGCCGATAAAGGGCGCCGCAGAGCCGACCGTTGCCAGGATCAGCAGCCGGCTTTCCAGACGTTCCGCCTCCCGTTGGATGGTCACATCCATCACCCGGTCAATACGCTGTTGCAACGACCCGATAGCCGGGCGCGCGCCCTCATGAGAGCGTTTCCACTCACGCATGGCGGCCACGAACAGCGCCGCCATGGAATGGTTCACCCGGTTATGCAGCGTGCCATACAGTTCTTCGAGCGACTGGCCCGACCAGAACACGGTTTCAAAACGGCTCATCTGGCGCTTGGTGCGCCCCATCAGCAAGACCTTGTCAACGATGATCGCCCAGCACCACACGGACGCCCCGAGCAGTCCGAGCATGACGATCTTTACAACGATATGCGCTTGCCAGAACAACGCGAAGAAGGAGATGTCGCCATGTGGCGCTGCCAATGTCGATTGGACAAGTGTTTCCATAAATTCAATGACCCCTTGGCCGTCTGACGTGGTAGTGGTCCCGGACCCCCGGGCGCGGCAATGGCCGTCCGATATCAAAACGCCAGCTTCTCATAGCCAGCCGCCTCTCTGACGTTTGAATTTGTCAAAACTGGGACTTTGCCCAGCAAAGCAAGTCTCCTCTAAAAGGAGTCAATTAAGGTTACTGCAAGATTAACGGAGGAATCTGTTTTGCATTTTTTTGCCGGAACCTTGACTGTTCTAGCTCGGTCCCACCCGCAAATCCTTCATACGGCAGGCAGATCCCCCGGAACATAGCGCGCGAGCCGTTCTGCGAGTTTGACGGGCAGACGGGTTGGCCGCCCTTCCATCGTGATCACCGCAACATGCACGGCCGCAGACACCAAAAGGTCCTCGCCCTTGTAGACAAGCTGGTCCAGTTTGATTCTGGCCCCCCGCATTTCCGACAGACTGGTGTGGATCTCAAGAACATCGTCGATTCTCGCCGGCTTATGGAAATCAATCGTCATGCCACGCACCGCAAACGCCATAGCTGTTCCGTGGATTCCAGAGGCCAGTTCCTTGTGGTGAATGCCAGTCAGGCGCAAAAAATCGGACCGGGCCCGCTCGATAAAGCGCACATAGGCGCCATGGTAGACAATTCCGCTGAAGTCCGTGTCTTCGTAATAAACACGCACGGGGAGTACATGGCCACCATCTTCCAAGCGGCCCGGGAGGTCCGGCCAATCCGTCACAAGGACATTCCTCTTCAGCACGTCACGATTCATCGGGTTTGCCTTGCGCGGCCTGAAATCACAGATTTCAACGCAAAAGACAAAGCTGCTTCAATCCATAGGAACGCGGCGCGCTCTAAGGTTCAACAGACAAAGGCCGTCCGGTCTTGCGACCAGACGGCCTTCTGATACCTAAGTCTGCGGTCAGGCGGCTGCAACCTCAGAAAGGAATTTCTCAACCGACGTCCGAAGATGCTCGGCCTGCTCTTTCATCTCCAGGGTTGCCGTCATCATGTCACTGACAGCACCGGAATTCTCCGCAACCCCGTCGTTCAGAGAGGCGACCGTGGTCGCGACACTGCGGGTTCCCTTGGCGGCTTCCGCAACATTGCGCGAGATCTCGCTGGTGGCCGATCCCTGCTGCTGAACCGCATCGGAAATGGTTGCGGTGTAGGAATTCACCTCCTCCACCGCTTCCGACACCCGCGCAATCTCGTCAACGGCTTCGGTTGTCGAGGCCTGGATCGCCGCAATCTGGGTGGAGATTTCTTCCGTCGCCTTGGCCGTCTGTCCGGCCAGCGACTTCACTTCAGAGGCCACGACCGCAAAGCCCTTGCCCGCATCCCCGGCGCGGGCCGCCTCAATGGTCGCGTTCAGGGCCAGAAGGTTGGTTTGCTCGGCAATCGCCTGGATGAGGGACACAACGTCGCCAATCTTGTTTGCGGCTTCCGCAAGACCGGAGATCTTGTTGTTGGAACTCTGAGCCGTCTCCGTGGTGTTTTCAACGATGGTTGCCGTTGTTTCCACCTGGCGGGAAATTTCAGAAATCGAGGCGTTCAGCTCTTCGGTCGCAGATGCCACCGCCTGCACATTGGAAGACGCGCGCTCAGAGGTGGACACAGCCGCCTGCCCCTGATCCGAGGCAGAAGCAGAGCGGGTGTTGAGCTCCGAGGCAACATCCTGCACCCGGGAAATATTGGCTTCCACCAGCTCCAGGACAGACTGGGATTCCGCCCGGAAGGATGCGATCAGCGTGTCGATAAGCTCTTCACGCTTTGCCCGGGCCTCATGGCCAACCCGGCGTTCAGCTGCAAGCCGTTCCCGTTCAACCGCGTTGTCCTTGAAAACGGCGATGCACCGGGCCAGCCGGCCGATCTCATCCTGCCGGTCCGTTGCCTGAACGGCCACTTCCAAATCGCCATCGGCAATCTTGCGCGCGGTCACGGACAGGTCTTCCATGGGCGCAAACATCCGCCGGGTGACCCACCAGATCAGACCGACAATGGGCACCAGGCAGAGAAACCCGGACAGAATCGCGCCATAGGTGATCCGGTCCGCCGCAGCCGACAATTCCGTCTGCTTGACCGCTTCGATGATCCCGTAGGGCGTATCTTCGAACCTGTCCCTTGCCTCTGCATAGCGGAAGTCGCTGCCGTCCAGACGGATCAGGCGGTCGCCAGCCGAAATATCACTGAGTGCGTAAACGGCTGCAGCCCGGCCCTTGGCATCCAGCTTGACCAGTTTTCCGGCTGCATCCTCAAGCAGGTTTTGCTCGCTGTCGCCAAGCCCGGTCTTTTCATTCATCAGCCCGGCCAGGCGCTCCATGTCCGCCGTAAAGGCAATCGCACCGAAGAACTTGTCCAGATAGAAGACCGGAGCCGCCAGCACCAGGGCAACCTGACCGTCTTTGCCGACCTGGAAGCCGGAGGAAAAGATCTGCCCGGCCTCAAGGCTCTGGTTCTCTGCCGCTGCATAAAGGCCTGCCATGGCAACTTGCACCGGCGTTCCCCGGATCTCTGCATCCTTAACATTACGGGCAAATTCCGGCCCTTTGCGGTAGGAATAGGTGATGTCCCCTTCCGGGTTGGACAGGGCCACATCGGAGAACAGGCCCTGGGAGACGACCTCCTGATAGACCGGGTGCACAACCTTGTGATTGTTCACATAGTAATTCGATTCATCCGGCTCCACCAGCAAGTGGCGCTCTTCAACGGGATGCGGATTGTCCGTCACGAAAATCTTGCGAAGGGTCTCGGTCTGACCTTCCTTGAGGTTCTTCCAGCCGACGAGCGTCTTCATCAGGCTGTCCTTGGCCTCCTTCAAGGACACGAAGAAGTTGGCGCTATAGGTCACTTGATCGAGCGCCAGTTCCAGAGCCTTCTGTTTGGCCTTGGTCGCGCTCTTCAGCCCGTTATCCGCCTGCCCGTTCGCCACATCCCGCGACAGGGTCGAGGTCACGGTGACGATGGCCACGCACATGGTCAGGGCACCAGCCAAGAACATGAGAACGAGCTTGGATGAAAGCCGCTTGCGCATAAAATCCCCCCGGAAACTTGTCGTTTGATCTAGGCAGACAATCTCCAACAACCCCTTAACCAACCGTAATCGGATTAGGCATTTCTTACAATCATAAGTGGGGACGTGAGAAAAAAGGGCTATTCCGGCTCGGAGAACAGGCCCATCTGACCAGCCTCAAGCCGGTCGGGCACAGCCAGGCCCAAATGCGCAAATGCCATCTGGGTCAAGATGCGGCCCCTTGGGGTGCGCTGCAGGAATCCATTCTGGATCAGATAAGGTTCGACAATTTCTTCGATGGCGTCCCTGGGCTCGGACAACGCGGCCGCAATGGTCTCAATGCCGACGGGACCGCCGCCGAAGTTGACGGCAATCTGGTTGAGATAGCGCCGGTCGAGACTGTCCAGCCCGGCCCCGTCCACCTCAAGCTGCAGAAGGGCCCGGTCGGCAAGCGCCCGATCCACCTTCTCAATGCCTTCAACCACGGCAAAGTCCCGGACCCGCCGCAAAAGACGTCCGGCGATGCGCGGCGTGCCGCGCGAGCGTTTGGCGATCTCATGGGCACCGTCTCCGGCCATGCCGATGCCAAGCAAAGCAGCCCCGCGTTTGACGATATGTTCCAGTTCCCCGACCGTATAGAACTGGAGCCGCACCGGAATGCCAAACCGGTCCCGCAAGGGCGTCGTCAGCAGCCCCAGCCGGGTGGTGGCCGCCACAAGGGTGAATTTGGCCAGGTCAATCTTCACCGACCGCGCCGCCGGGCCTTCGCCGATGATCAGGTCGAGCTGATAATCCTCCATGGCCGGATAAAGCACTTCCTCAACCGCCGGGTTCAGCCGGTGGATCTCGTCGATAAACAAAACGTCCCGCTCTTCCAGATTGGTCAAAAGCGCCGCCAGATCTCCGGCCTTGGCGATAACCGGCCCGGAGGTGGCCCGGAAATTTACCCCCAGTTCCCGCGCCATGATCTGCGCCAGAGTGGTCTTGCCAAGGCCGGGTGGCCCGACAAACAAGACATGATCCAAAGCCTCGCCCCGCGCCTTGGCCGCCCCGATAAAGACCTTCAGATTGGCCCGCGCCTGGGCCTGACCGACGAAATCGTCCAGCGTCTGCGGACGCATGGTGCTGTCGATCTCATCGCCGCGGATTTCCGGCGTGACGATGCGGCTGTCATCCGACATGGCTTACCACCACCAGAAGCAAAACAATGAGCAGAAGCGACCAGCCCACCCTGAAAGCATAAAATTTGCGGAACTGATTGCGCACAAAGGGATCATCCGTGTCGATCCGGCGCCCTTTGATCGCGAAGGGGCGATCGCCGACGGACTTGGAAAACAGATGATCGAGATACATGATCCCGCCAATGCCGAGGGTCACGAACACAACCGCGATCACGGCGTAGGTGAAGGCAATCATCCTGCCAGTTCCTTCAAGCCGAGACGGATCAGCGTCTCGGTAGATGCGTCTTCTCCGGCCGATTGCACCGCTTTGGCGACGGCCGCACTTGCCTGCGCCTGTGCATAGCCCAAATTCGCAAGCGCGGAAACCGCTTCGGCCACCGGGCGCGCCGCGGCATTTGCCGCAACACTCTGGGACACGGCAATCGTGCCCTGATCGACCGTGGCAAGGGCGGGCGCCTTGTCCTTCAACTCGCTCAAGATACGCTCTGCCACCCGCTTGCCGACCCCCGGCGCCCGCGAAATCGTGGCTTTGTCGCCAAGCGCGATGGCGTTTGCCACCTCGCTGGCCTTTAAGATGCCCAAAATGCCGAGCGCCACTTTGGCGCCCACGCCCTGAACCGTCATCAGGATGCGGAACCATTCGCGCTCCGCTTCCTGACCGAAGCCGTAAAGGCGGATCATGTCTTCGCGCACGATGGTTTCAATGAACAGCACCGACGCCTCACCTGCACGCGGCAGCCCTTGCAGGATCCGCGACGGGCAATGCACTTGATAGCCAACCCCATGGACATCAAGGATCACATGGTCCTCGCCATAGCTGTCTATGGTTCCTTTGAGCTTGCCGATCATGCGCCCCCCTGTGCGGCCAGACGCGCCGCCGTGCTCGCCCGGTGCTGGGCATGGCAGATGGCGATGGCCAGCGCGTCGGCGGCATCGTCCGAATTGAATGTGGCTCTGGGCATCAGCACCTTCACCATGGCCCGGATCTGCTCCTTTTCCGCATGGCCCGTGCCGACAACGGTCTTCTTCACCAGGTTGGGCGCATATTCGGCCACCGGCAGCCCGGCCTGCGACGGCACCAGCAGAGCGATTCCCCGGGCCTGGCCGAGCTTCAGCGTGGCGCCCGCATCCTTGTTGACGAAGGTATGCTCGACCGCCGCTTCCATCGGTTCATGCCGGGCGACGACGGCGCGCAGGCCCTCATGCAGCTCGACCAGCCGTTCGGCGAGGCTCTTTTTGTTGTCCGACGTGACCGTTCCTGACGCGATGAAAGACAGCCGGTTTCCCGACGCTTCGATCATGCCCCAGCCGGTACGCCTCAGTCCCGGATCAATGCCGAGCAATCGAATCGCATGTACCATGGAACAAATCGGTAACAAAACTTCCCCGTTGACGCCAGACAAAGCGCATCCTACGGCTTGAAAGCCTGTCCAAAACCAGCATCGGACAGCTGATATCAAGACGCCGTGGCGCTGCCTTGATCAGGAAGGAAGAGCATGTTCAACCCGCTCGCTACATTCCCGCCCGGCCTTCTGGCTGTGCTCGCGGCTGTTCTATGCGTGGCAGGCACCGTGCGCGGCTTCACAGGCTTTGGCGGCGGCATGATTTTCATGCCGGTGGCCGCCAGCCTGCTGCCTCCGGCCGTGGCGGCGGCAACCTTTCTGGTAATCGACACAGTGGTCACCCTGCCCCTCGTATTTACAGTTCTGCGCCGCTGTGACTGGGCCACTGTTCTGCCCGCCTGCCTGGGCGCCATTGTGTTTGTTCATTTCGGCGCCTGGCTGCTGGCAACAGCGGACGTTCTTGTGCTGCGCTGGTGCATTTTTGCAATCGTTGCAGCCCTGTTGGCGCTGCTGTTGTCCGGCTGGCACTTGAGATCCCGCCCCGGCCCGGGGCTGTCGTTTGCCACCGGCGCCCTGTCCGGTGTGCTGGGCGGAGTGTCCCAGATGTCCGCACCGCCTGTTGCGGCGGTCTGGCTGTCCAGCTCCAGCAATGCCCCGGTGGTCCGGGCCAACCTGATTGTCTTTTTTGTGCTGGCAGGCCTCGGCACCTACTTTGCCTATGCCAGAATCGGCTTCTTCACAGCCGAGGTGGCCGCCCTGCTGGTTCTGGCCGTCCCTGTCTATGGAGCTTCACTCCTTCTTGGCACTTACGGGTTCAAATCCTCCGGCGGGCGCCACTACCGCAAGGCGGCCTATCTCCTGATTGCCCTTGCAGCCCTCACCAGCATGCCCCTGCTGGATCCTTATTTGCGCTGAGTGGCCCTAGGCGGACCGTTTCTGAGCGTCGACCTTGTCCTGCCATTTGGCGCATTTTTCCGCCATAAGCCGGTTCAGTTCCGCCTCAAACTCTTCCTTGCTGTCCGACGCATGAGCCAGCAGGCTTAGCGCGACAATGGCAGCGTCCGCCGCTTCCTCGCGCACATCGGCAAGGGTGTGGTTCTTGTAGGCGCTTCCCGGCGCCTTGGTGACGGACAGAACCGCCTGGGCCAGCTCGCCCGCTTCTTCAGCCAGTTTCAGCGCCCGTTCCTGAAGGGATTTCGGGTCTGCCTGGGTCAGATCATAGATGCCGAACATGGTCTTTCCATTTGGTGTTGAGCGCCAGCCCCCCCCCCAAAGAAAAACCCCGGCAAGGCCGGGGTCTTCAAAGCGTTGGTCAATCGCGCCTCAAGAGGCCAGCGCAGCCATGGTTTCCTCGTCCACATCGAAATTCGAATAGACGTTCTGGACGTCATCATCGTCTTCCAGCATGTCGATGAGTTTCATGAGGGTCTGGGCCTTGTCTGCATCGACCGGTGTCAGGTTCTGCGGCTTCCAGATGATCTTGGTAGAATCGGCTTCCCCCAGCGCTTCTTCCAGAGCTTTGGCAACGTCGTTCAGGTCTTCAAAGGCCGTGTAGATGGTGTGCCCGCTCTCGTCGGACTGAACGTCTTCAGCACCTGCCTCAATGGCGGCTTCCAGGACAGCATCCGCTTCGCCCGCTTCCGGCTTGTAGACAATTTCGCCCACCCGGTCGAACATAAAGGACACGGATCCGGTTTCTCCCAAAGACCCGCCGCATTTGGTGAAATAGGAGCGGATGTTGGAAGCGGAGCGGTTGCGATTGTCGGTCAGGGCCTCAACCACCACAGCAACCCCTGCCGGGCCATAGCCCTCGTAGCGGATCTCTTCATAGTTCTCGCCGTCCCCGGTCTGGGACTTGTTGATGGCCCGCTGGATATTGTCCTTCGGCATGGACTGGGCCTTGGCGTTCTGCACGGCCAGACGCAAGCGCGGATTGGCATCCGGGTCCGGATCGCCCATCTTCGCGGCAACAGTGATTTCCTTGGACAATTTGGAGAACATCTTGGAGCGGGCCGCATCCTGACGGCCCTTGCGATGCATGATGTTCTTGAATTTTGAATGGCCTGCCATGGCTCTTCTCGGTTCTTTGCGGATGATCTTGATGAAAACTGCGCTGCTTATAGGCAAGTTAGCCGCGAAAATCCAGCTTGGTCACGCCGGCTGGCGCAGATCAACGGGCCGCCCCCCAAAAGGACGGCAGCACCGGCTCCAGCCGCCCGCCGATCCGGACCGGGGCGATCCGGGTTGCCAGACCCGTGCGCTCGTCCGTTTCAATCGCCACACCGCTGATGGTGGCAGCCCCTGACGCCGGGCTGAAGCGCCCGCCGGGGATCTTGCGCTGGAACCGGTTCACCGGCTCGTCCTTTTCCATGCCCAGAACACTGTCATAGGCCCCGCACATGCCCGCATCAGACATATAGCCGGTGCCGTGTTCCAGGATCTGGTGATCGGCGGTCGGCACATGGGTATGGGTGCCCACAACAAGGCTCACCCGGCCGTCCAGAAAGTGGCCCAAGGCCTGTTTCTCGCTGGTGGCTTCCGCATGCATGTCGACAATGATCGCATCGGCCACGTCACCGAGCGGGCACTCGTTCACAGCCGCATCAATCGCCGCAAACGGATCATCGAGCGCGTCCATGAACACGCGGCCCATCACATTGGCGACCATGACCCGGGCGCCATTGCGCGCCGTGAACAGATGCGCCCCGCGCCCCGGTGTTCCTTTGGGAAAATTCAGCGGACGCAGCAGCCGGTCCTGCCGTTCGATATAGACCAGCGTGTCGCGCTGGTCCCAGACATGGTTTCCGGTCGTCACCACATCGGCGCCCGCATCCAGCACGTCCTGAAGGATCGCTTCGGTAATGCCAAAACCGGAGGCCGCGTTCTCGCCATTCACAATCACGAAGTCGAGGCCGTTCGCCTCCACAAGAGCGGGCAGTTCCTCGGTCACTGCGGTGCGTCCTGTCCGGCCCACCAGATCGCCCAGAAACAAAATACGCATTCTTCCTCGCCCGGTCAGCCAAACGGCCGGTAGCCGTTTTCGGTCAAAATTCCGTCCAAAGGCCTGTCATGCGCTTCTGCAGGCACCTGGTCAACCTCCTGAATGGAAAAGGCAAGCCCGATGCACAGGAGAGGCCCCTCCCGCTCCAGCGCCGCAAGAGCCGTATCATAATGCCCCTTGCCATAGCCGATCCGGTTGCCCGTCCCGTCAAATCCCGCCAGCGGCATGAGAACAACATCCGGCCGCACGGCCTCCGCCTCAGGCCCCGGGCCCATGGTGCCGAACCCGGCCTCTACCAGCTCCGCCCCGCGTTCCAGCGTTCTGAACAGAAGATGCGGCTCGGCAACAACCGGCAGGCACAGGCGATGCCCGGTCCGGCGCAGAAGATCAAGAAGCGGCCTGGGATCGATCTCGTCCCGGATCGGCCAGAACCCGGCAACACACCCCCCGTCCGGAAGCGGCAGGCTGTTGCCATGACCGGCAAGCTGCAAGCTCTTTTCAATACGCTCCACCTCCTCCATGGCCCTGCGGCGGGCCAGCACCTGCTTGCGCAGCCGGTCTTTGTGAAGGGCTTGGGCGGAACGGTCGCTCATGGGTCTTTTTAAAACAGAAGGTGAGTGTTCAAAGAGAGGTTTTTCAAGAGGCCGGGAACGGGCCGCCTATACGGGCCCGGCAAAATTGCCTGCCGGAAATGAAGCGCAGCCGTCCGACCGTTGGAAGTGCAATCCCGGGAAACCTACAATGTAGGTGGGCGCCGTATGCAACAGACCACGGTCCGAAGCAGGGACAGCTCCCGAAGGAATGCGTAAGGCCCCGGGGATAATGTTCCTGACGCACCGGGCAGCCGCCCTTCGCATATAAACCGGTGGACCGGCAATTACCAGAGCGGCGTCAAAAATGAGCCGGACTTTGGGCAGACCAATCAGGCCGTTTCGGACGGGCGCAGGCTCTTGGTCAGGCCGTCGGCGAGGCTTTCGATCCGGGTTGCTGCCGTGTTGACTGCCCGGGCCAGTTCCTCTTCGGTCTGGCTCATGTCGTCAAGGGCTGCAACCTGCTGTTGGCGGGCATCGGCCAGCTGGGCTTCCAGGGCCTGAACCTTGCGCTCCAGTTCCGACAACTGGTCGGTGGCCATGATACCGGCCATCACAGTCAACCTCTGATCGCCGATTTCGCCGAAAGCCCCTTTCAGTTCCGTGATCCAGCCGTCGAATCGGGAGGCCAATCCCTGCAGACGGTCTTCCTCCCCGTCGTCGCATGCCATGCGGAAGGATTTGCCATTGATCGTGACTGTTATCTGCGCCATTGCGGTCCCATTCTCCCGGCCTCAGCCTCCATGCGCATCCAGAACGCTGCGGATCGTTTCCATGGCTGTGACAAGTCTGCGGGACACATCCTTGTTGGCCTCTTCCAGGCGGTCTGCCCGTGCCTGGCTTTCATCAAGCGAAGCCGCCAGTTGCGACCGGTCTTCGCCAAGCCGCTGAAGATCATCTTGAAGGGAATTCAAGGACCTGTCCGCATCCATCCGCCGCTGAACCGCAGTTTCCAGATTTCCGACGGCAGCGTCCAACCGCTTTACGGCATCAGCAAGGCTGGTTTTTTCTATGCAGTCGATTTCCGCCATTATTTTAAGTCGTCCTGCCCATTTTTTGCGGCGGCCCGCTTATAAATTCCAAACTCCGAAACTGGTGGTCCGGCACCTGTGGCACAACACGCGCTGAAGTATCTTCCTGCCGCCCCGCCCGGCACGCATGTTTCAGCGAAAAAGCAAACCTCTATCAGTATTACGAGCTTAGGCATCGCACATTCTCCCCGTCAATGGCACCCTTGGCAGAATCCTCAACTCTATGCCTTGCGGCCGGTTGTTTTTCTTTCAGCCTCCGGCAGCCGCAGCTTTATTGACTTGGGGACCGTTCCTGATATTTGTCTGGCGCCTGAGCGTCACCGGCCCCGCCGGTCATGAGCCAAGACACCAGATTTTGCGCCTAGCCGGACGATTTGCCCCGGTAAAGGTGCGTCCTATGCGAGCAACGGGAAGACGATGACCGATCTTGAAAAACACCAGCGCATGGCAAATGCGATCCGCTTTCTTGCCATTGATGCCGTGGAGAAGGCGAAATCCGGTCATCCCGGACTGCCCATGGGTGCAGCCGATATTGCGACGGTCCTATTCACCGAATTTCTGAAATTCGACCCGACCGCCCCGGCCTGGGCCGACCGGGACCGCTTTGTCCTGTCTGCGGGCCACGGCTCCATGCTGCTCTACAGCCTGTTGTATCTGCTGGGCTATGAAGATTTCACCCTGGACGAATTGAAGAATTTCCGCCAGCTCGGCGCGCGCACCGCCGGCCACCCGGAATTCGGCCATGGCGCAGGCATTGAAACCACCACCGGCCCGCTCGGCCAGGGCCTCGGCAACGCCGTCGGTATGGCCATTGCCGAGCGCCTGCAGGCGGACCGGTTCGGCGCGGATCTGGTCGATCACTACACTTACGTACTGGCCGGCGACGGCTGCCTGATGGAAGGCATCAGCCAGGAAGCCCTGACGCTGGCTGGCCACCTTAAACTGAACAAGCTGATCGTGATCTGGGACGACAACGGCATTTCCATTGATGGCCGGGTCGAGATCACCGACAGCACCAACCAGCAGGCCCGCTTCGCCGCGTCCGGCTGGCAGACCATCGACGTGGACGGCCATGATCCGGAAGCCATTGCCGCTGCGATCCGCCAGGCTCAGGCCAGCGACAGCCCGACGCTGATTGCGGCCAAGACCACCATCGGTTTCGGCGCCCCCAGCAAGGCTGGCACCGCCAAGGTCCACGGCGCCCCGCTGGGCGCAGACGAAATCACAGGCACCCGGGACGCTCTCAACTGGCCGCATGAGCCGTTTGAGGTTCCCAGCGACATTCTGGACGCCTGGCGCATTGCCGGGCTGCGCTCCGCCCAGGCCCACAAGGACTGGCAGAAGCGCTTTGCCGAGACGGAGGCCGAAACCCGGGCCGAATTCGAACGCCGCAACCGGGGCGACCTGCCTGCAGGCTTCACCCAGGCAGTGCTGGACTACAAGAAACAGCTTGCCGAAGACCAGCCCACCATGGCGACCCGCAAGGCCTCCGAAGCTGTGTTGACTGTGATCAACGGCGTTGTTCCGGAAACCATTGGCGGCTCGGCGGACCTGACCGGGTCCAACAACACCAAGACCCCGCAAACGGCGCCGGTCACCCCGGACGATTTCTCCGGCCGGTATATCCACTACGGCATTCGCGAACACGGCATGGCCGCCGCGATGAACGGCATGGCGCTTCACGGCGGCATGATCCCCTATTCTGGCGGTTTCCTGATCTTCTCCGACTATTGCCGCCCCTCCATCCGCCTGGCGGCGCTGATGAAACAGCGTGTCATCCATGTGATGACCCACGATTCCATCGGCCTTGGCGAAGATGGCCCGACCCACCAGCCGGTAGAGCATTTCGCCGCCCTGCGCGCGATCCCGGACCTGACCTTCTTCCGTCCAGCTGACGTTACCGAAACGCTGGAATGCTGGCAGCTGTCCCTGGAAAACCGTGACGGCCCATCCGTTCTGGCCCTCACCCGCCAGAACCTGCCGTCCGTGCGCCCGTCCTATGAGGAGCAGAACCAGTGCGCCAAGGGTGCCTATGTTCTGGTAGACAGCGACGAGGACGACGCCGTCACGCTGTTTGCCTCCGGCTCCGAAGTCGAGATCGCCCTGGAAGCCCACAAGGAACTGACGGAAGCCGGCACACCGGTCCGCGTCGTGTCCGTGCCCTCATTCGAACTCTTCGAAGCCCAGTCGGATGACTATAAGGAAGCCGTCATCGGCACCGGCCCGGTCAAGGTGGCCATCGAAGCAGGCATCCGCATGGGCTGGGACCGGTTCATCGGCAATGACGGCATCTTTGTCGGCATGACCGGGTTTGGCGCCAGCGCGCCCTACAAGGCTCTTTACGAACATTTCGGCATCACCAGCGGCGCGGTTGTCGCGGCTGTGAAAGCCAAACTGGACATTTAATCAAAATCAATTCCCGGCGGCTGCCTTTCCTCCATAAGCTGCCGGGGCCCGGGCACAGATGTGCTCTTTATCGCAGCCACCTTTCAGGTGGCCGACCAATGGGCGCCGGATTTCAGGCGGCGCCAGAGTGCGGGAGTGGAAAATGGTAACCAAGGTAGCAATCAACGGGTTTGGCCGCATCGGCCGGAATGTTCTGCGGGCAATCGTGGAGAGCGGCCGCACCGACATTGAAGTCGTTGCAATCAACGATCTCGGACCGGTTGAAACCAATGCGCATCTGCTTCGCTACGATTCCGTCCACGGCCGGTTCCCGGCAGAGGTTTCTGTTGACGGCGACACCATTTCCGTTGGCGGCGGCAAGCCCATTAAGGTGACCGCGATCCGCGACCCGAAGGATCTGCCCTGGGGCGAGCTGGGCGTTGAAGTCGCCCTGGAATGCACCGGCATCTTCACCGCCAAAGAGAAGGCGTCCCTTCATCTGGAAGCCGGCGCCAAGCGCGTTCTGGTCTCCGCTCCGGCCGCTGGCGCCGACAAAACCATTGTCTATGGCGTCAACCATGACAGCCTGACCGCCGAAGACCTGGTCGTCTCCAACGCTTCCTGCACCACCAACTGCCTGTCACCGGTTGCCTATGTGCTCAACGAAGCCGTCGGCATCGAAAAAGGCTTCATGACCACGATCCACTCCTATACGGGCGATCAGCCGACCCTGGACACCATGCACAAGGACCTCTACCGGGCCCGGGCCGCTGCCATGTCCATGATCCCGACCTCCACCGGCGCTGCAAAAGCCGTGGGCCTTGTACTGCCGGAGCTGAACGGCAAGCTGGATGGCGTTGCGATCCGCGTTCCGACCCCGAATGTGTCCGTTGTAGACCTCAACTTCATCGCCAAGCGCGACACGACGGCCGAGGAAATCAACGCTGCGATCCGCGAAGCTGCCGATGGCAAGCTGAAGGGCATTCTGGGCTACACCGACGACAAGCTGGTCTCCATGGACTTCAACCATGACAGCCACTCCTCCGTCTTCCACATGGACCAGACCAAGGTTCTGGACGGCACCTTTGTGCGCATCCTGTCCTGGTACGACAATGAATGGGGCTTCTCCAACCGCATGGCCGACACCGCCATTGCCATGGCAAAGCTGATCTGATCCATGACGCGGATGTGCGGACATCCCCGTTAAGACCCGACCTTGGGGCGGATGCGGAACCTGCGCATCCGCCTTTTCTGTGTGCCTGCCAGTGGAGCTTTCCTTGCTCGAACTTCTGACCGTTATCTCCCTCACTATTGTTGTTGCCATCGTGCCCGGCCCGGATTTTGCCGTCGTTTTGAGGAATGCCCTGATCGGTGGCCGTCTTGCCGGGATCATGACCGCCCTCGGCATTGCGCTGGCCCTCGGCGTTCACGTGACCTACGCTCTGGCAGGCATCGGCCTGATCGTCTCCCAGTCGATCTTTCTCTTCAATGCGCTGAAACTGATCGGCGCCGCCTATCTGGTCTTTCTTGGCGTTACCATGTACCGCAGCGCCTCCAAAGAAATGCCGGCAGACACTGCGCTGGCAGGCATGCCGCCGCTGAAGGCCCTGCGCTGGGGCTTTTTCACGAATGCGACCAATCCCAAGGCCACCATGTTCGCGCTCAGCGTGTTTCTGCAGGTCACCTCCCATGAAACCCCGCTCTGGACCCAGATCGGCTACGGGGTGATCATGGCCAGCGGCGTCTTTTTGTGGTTTGTTCTGGTCACCCTGTTTTTCACGCTTCCGTCGGTCCGTCTTCAATTCACCCGCGCCAAGATGTGGCTTGAACGGTCCTTCGGCATTTTGCTGACCCTGTTCGGCATCGGCATTGCCGTCACCACCAATTCGACCCGTCCCTGACACAGGTGCCCCCATGACTTTCAAAACTCTCGACGATCTTTCCGACCTCACCGGCAAGCGCGTTCTGGTGCGTGTCGACCTGAATGTGCCGATGGAAGACGGCAAGGTCAGCGACACGACCCGCATCGAGCGGGTTCTGCCGACCTTGAGCGAGCTGTCCGGCAAGGGCGCCAAGGTGGTTCTTCTGGCCCATTTCGGCCGTCCCAAGGGCGAGCGCGTGGCCGGCATGTCTCTGGCTCCGGTCGCGCCCGCCGTAGCCCAGTTGCTCGGCAAACCGGTCGCCTTTGCCAATGACTGCATCGGCCAGCCTGCCGCAGACGCCGTTGCAGCGATGGCGGACGGGGACGTGCTGCTGCTGGAAAACAGCCGCTACCACAAGGGCGAGGAACAGAACGATCCGGAGTTCGCCAAGGCCTTGGCCGCAAATGGCGACCTTTATGTGAACGATGCCTTTTCCGCAGCTCACCGGGCGCATGGCTCGACCGAAGGCCTGGCGCGGCTTTTGCCCGCCTATGCCGGGCGCACCATGCAGGCGGAACTGGAGGCCCTTAGCTCCGCCCTCGGAGCGCCGGTCCGGCCCGTCGTGGCCGTGGTCGGCGGTGCGAAAGTGTCTTCCAAGATCGATCTTCTGGAAAATCTGGTGTCCAAGGTCGACATGCTGGTGATTGGCGGCGGCATGGCCAACACCTTCCTGGCGGCCGAAGGCATTGACGTGGGCAAATCCCTTTGCGAACACGATCTTGCCGATACGGCCAAGCGGATCATGGCAGCCGCCAAGGCTGCGAACTGCAAGATCCTGCTGCCGGAAGACTGTGTTGTGGCCAAGGAATTCAAGGCCGACCCGGACACCAGCGTGACACCGCACACCGGCATTCCTGCCGACGGTATGGTGCTGGATGCGGGCCCGGTTGCCATTGACGCCATCAAGGCCGCCTTTGCCGATGCCAAGACCCTGGTCTGGAACGGCCCGCTCGGGGCATTCGAGCTGACCCCGTTCGACAAGGCCACGGTTGAAACCGCCCGATATGCGGCGGAACTGACCAAGGCCGGCAAGCTGAACTCCGTGGCTGGCGGCGGCGATACGGTCGCGGCCCTCAATCATGCCGGTGCAGCCGCCAGCTTCTCCTACGTGTCCACCGCAGGCGGGGCTTTCCTGGAATGGCTGGAGGGCAAGGACCTGCCCGGCGTGAAAGCCCTTGAGGCCTGACCCCGCCACAAAAGACCCCAAAAAGGAGGAGATCATGCAGCGCTGCTTTGCCAACATCCTGACCGAAGAGGTGGCTGTCACTGCCGCCTTTTACGAAGAGCTTCTGGGATTGCAGCCCGCCTTCTCCTCAGACTGGTTCGTCAATCTGGTGGATCCCGAAACACCCGGACTGGAACTGGGAATCCTGCGCCAGTCCGCCGACAGTGTGCCCGCGAGGGCGCAGCGGGCCCCTGCCGGGGTCATCCTGACCTTTGTGGTCGACAATTGCGATGCGGTTTATGAGCGCGCTCTGGCCGCCAAGGCCAATATCGTGGAAGCGCCGCGCGAAATGCCCTATGGCCAGAGGCGAATGGTGCTGCGCGATCCGGCGGGAACCTTTATCGACATCAGTTCGCCCGTTTGAGACACCTGGCGCCGCCACAGGGTCCGGCCTGTGCCCTTGCGGCGGATTAATTTGCGAACCAAATTAATTCTCTTCGGAAAATTTCCCGCAGGTGCTTGTAGTTTAATTGATTTAAGCGCTCGCCACGCTCTTTCCATCACCGAAAATCTTGTTAGAACGACGGAGCTTGACGCATCGTTCGTCCCGTTTGCACTTTTTCACCAACGAGCGGCGCACGGAACCGGACTCAGGGAGTTAATTGATGGCTCGTATTACCCTTCGCCAGTTGCTTGATCACGCCGCCGAGAATGACTACGGCGTCCCGGCCTTCAATATCAACAATATGGAACAGGCCCTTGCGATCATGGCGGCGGCGGATCAGACCGACAGCCCGGTGATCATCCAGGCCTCCCGCGGGGCCCGCGCCTATGCCCATGACGTGATGCTGAAACACATGATGGACGCGGTGGTGGAGATCTACCCCCATATTCCGGTCTGCGTGCATCTGGACCACGGCAATGCACCCCAGACCTGCATGACCGCAATCCAGGCCGGGTTCACCTCGGTCATGATGGACGGATCCCTGGAAGCGGACGGCAAGACCCCGGCGGATTGGGTCTATAATGTAGACGTCACCAAGACCGTGACCGACATGGCCCATCTCGGCGGCATTTCCGTAGAAGGGGAACTCGGCGTGCTCGGCTCCCTTGAAACCGGCATGGGCGACAAGGAAGACGGCCATGGCGCGGAGGGCAAGCTGAGCCACGACCAGCTTCTGACCGACCCGGAAGAAGCCGTCAAATTCGTTCAGGAAACCAAGGTCGACGCGCTTGCCATTGCCATGGGCACCAGTCACGGCGCCTACAAGTTTACCCGCAAGCCGGACGGCGAGATCCTGGCGATGCACGTGATTGAGGAAATCCACCGCCGCCTGCCGGACACCCATCTGGTGATGCACGGCTCGTCCTCCGTACCGCAGGACCTTCAGGACATCATCAACCAATATGGCGGCGAGATGCCCCAGACCTGGGGCGTGCCGGTGGAGGAAATCCAGCGCGGCATCAAGAACGGCGTGCGCAAGATCAATATCGACACAGACAACCGCATGGCCCTGACCGGCCAGATCCGCAAGGTTCTGAGCGAAAATCCGGGCGAATTCGATCCGCGCAAATACCTGAAACCGGCCCGCGAAGCCATGCAGAAACTGTGTGTTGAACGGCTGGAAGCCTTCAACACCGCCGGACAAGCCTCCAAGATCGCGAAGATCGCCACCCTGTCCGACATGGCGGCGCGCTATCAAAATGGCAGCCTCGACCCGAAAATCGGCTGACCGCCCGGGCAAAACACGAAATCGCGCATTTTGTTGAAAGAGGGGCCTTGCGTCCCTCTTTTGCCGTCTTTAGGGACAAGAACCCGTAACTGGAACTTTGCCTGTCAGGACCGTGACCCCGTGAACCGCCCGCGCCTCTTTCTTGTGACCCCGCCCCAATTCGACGCTGCGGAGCTTGCCGTCCGGCTTGAAAACGCCTTTTCGGGCGGCGATATCGCCTGCGTGATGATCTATATGCCCGGGGCGGCCACCAAGGATGTTCAACAGGCGGCGGACATCCTCGTGCCCATCATTCAAAAAGGCGGGGCTGCGGCCATCGTCTACCGGGACACCCAGGCAGCAGGCCGCAGCGGCGCCGACGGCGTTCATGTGGACACCTCCCTGGACGACCTGAAACTGGCCGTGGACAGCTTTCAGCCAGAGCGGATTGTGGGCACCGGCGGCACCAAGCTCAAACATGATGCCATGGAATGGGCCGAGACTGGGGTCGACTATATTTTCTTCGGCAAACTGGACCTTGCCGAAAAGGAAACGGCCCACGACAAGACCCTGACCAGCGCCGCCTGGTGGGCAGAGCTGTTTGAGACCCCCTGTGTGGCGCTGGCCGGCAACACGCTGGACACCCTGGCCGATGTCGCCGCCACCGGCGCTGACTTTGTTGCGCTGAAAGAGGCCGTCTGGCAAGCGGGCGCCGACAGCCGCGCCATTGTTGAACAGGCCAACACCATTTTGGATGCCCACCCTTTCCCTGACGTGGATTGAACACAGGAGACGGCGCCTTGAAGACTGCGGGAGACGCACTGATGCAGACCGGGAGCAGCCGGTCCTGCCAGGACCAAAGCGCCGCTGCCAACGGATCCAAGGCCGCCTTTGCGGCCGCAGTCCTGCTTGCGCTGACCTCCCTGCCCGTCCAGGCAGAAGACCCGGCCCCCAAGGCCGCCCAGCCTGCAGACGCTGCGGCCGAAAGCGGAGTGGCAGCCGAGGCTGACACCGGATCTGCAGCAGCCCCGCCGCAAGAGGGCGAGGACCGCCCGAAACACGCGCTGATCGATGTCACCACCAAGGACAGAACCCTTTACAGCATTGTCGATGCCGGGCCGCCGGATCTGGAAAAAGGCGAGACCGCCAATGCCGCAACCGCCTATAGCGCGTTCCAGCGGGGCTGGTATCTGACCGCCGTTGGCATTGCCACTCCGCTGGCGGAAAAAGGCGACATGGCCGCCCAGGCCCTGCTCGGCGTGATGCATGAGGAAGGGCTTGGCATCCGCAAGGATATGGCCAAGGCGGCGGACTGGTACAGTCTGGCCGCAGCGGCCGGGGACACGGGCTCCGCCCTGCAGCTGGCCCAGCTCTATCTGCTGGGGACCGGGGTCAAGGAAGACAAGGCCAAGGCGGCAGACCTCTTCGAACAGGCTGCCAAGGCGGGCAATGCCTCCGCACTTTACAATCTGGCCCTGCTTTATCAGGAAGGCGCCGGACGCCCGTTTGACGAGAAGAAAGCCCGGGAGCTGCTGGAACAGGCGGCGCAGCAGAACGACCCGGAAGCGCAATACGCGCTCGGTCTGTCCTATCTGGAATCCCAGACCGGCCTCAACGATCCCAGCAAGGGCGCCTTCTGGCTCGGACGCGCCGCCCGGCGCGGCAATGTGTCCGCGCAAGTTTATTACGCGATCCTGCGGTTCCAGGGCAAAGGCGTGGAACCGAATGAACAGGAAGCCGCCGACTGGTTCGAGCGGGCGGCCATGGCGGGCAATCCGGTGGCCATGAACCGGCTGGCCAGAATCTATGCCTATGGCCGGGGCCGCGAACAGAATTTTGCCGCCGCTGCGGCCTGGCACCTGACGGCCCGCGCCCTCGGCGTTCCCGATTTCAAGCTCGACCGGATCGTGGAAACCCTGGATGACACCACCTTGTCAATCGCCCGCCAGCAGGCGGAGCGATATTCGGCAACCCTGATGCCGCCCACTGAGGACCCGGCGAAGTCCTCCCCTTAAGGCTCTGTTTGTGGGCCGGCCGAAGAGCTCCGGTGCCTCCGTAGTTTCCGCAAAGGCGCTGGTGCCGCTGCGAGGCAAAGGCGGCGCAAACGCCCCTGCCCCGGCCGAACATGAAGAGAACATGCCTTTTTTCCTTGAAACCGCCCCGCTTTTGTGGTGGACAGGCGCGAGCAAATTCTGGCGCCCTTGCCGAAGGCCGGGGACCGCGCTGCTTCAGATCCTAACAATTGATAAAGTCGGTCGTTCCATGAAAATCAACGGTAACGAAATCAAGCCCGGTAACGTGCTTCAGCATCAGGACACCCTCTGGGCCGTGGTCAAGGTCCAGCACGTGAAACCGGGCAAAGGCGGCGCCTTCGCGCAGGTCGAAATGAAAAACCTGCTGGATGGCCGCAAGCTCAACGAGCGCTTCCGCTCTGAAGACAAGGTCGAGCGCGTCCGGCTGGAACAGAAGGACTTCCAATATCTTTACACCCAGGACGACATGCTGATTTTCATGGACACGGAAACCTATGAGCAGCTGGAACTTCAGTCCGATTTCGTTGGCGACCGCGCGGCCTTCCTGCAGGATGGCATGATGGTGACGGTGGAGCTCCATGAAGAGCGCCCGATCGGCATCACCCTGCCACAGCATGTTACGCTGGAAATCAGCGAGGCGGATGCGGTGGTGAAGGGGCAGACCCAGTCGTCCTCCTACAAACCCGCCCTGATGGAAAACGGTGTCCGCGTGATGGTGCCGCCGTTCATCACCGCCGGTGAAAAGATCATCGTCGACACCGGCACCCTGGAATATGTCCGCCGCGCGGACTGATTTTCCGGCACGATCCCTATCAAATGGCGCGCCCGCAAGCGGGCAGCGCCCAAAAACAAGTGACACGCAATGGCCCGCACAGCACTCCTCAACGTTATGGTTCAAGCCGCCATCAAGGCCGGGCGCAGCCTGGTCCGCGATTTCGGCGAAGTGGAAAATCTGCAGGTGTCCCGCAAGGGGCCGGGGGATTTTGTGTCCGCCGCCGACCGCAAGGCGGAGGAGATCCTGCGCGCTGAGCTGAGCAAGGCCCGCCCGACATATGGTCTGGTGATGGAAGAAAGCGGCGAAGTGGACGGGACGGACGGCCAGCACCGCTGGCACATCGACCCCCTCGACGGCACCACCAACTTTCTGCACGGCATTCCGATATTCGCCACCTCCATTGCACTGGAACGGGCGGGCGAGATCGTGGCCGGGGTGATCTTCAATCCCGTGATGGACGAGCTTTACACCGCCGAGCGTGGCCGGGGCGCCTTCCTCAATGACCGCCGCCTGCGAGTGGCGGGCCGTATGGAACTGCCGGAAATGCTGTTCGGAACCGGCCTGCCCTTCATCGGCCGGGGCGACCATGGCAGGGCCCTGCGCGAACTGCGCTATATCATGCCGGAAGTCTCCGGCATCCGCCGCAACGGCGCTGCTTCCCTGGATCTCGCCTGGACCGCCTCCGGGCGTCTCGACGCCTATTGGGAGCACAATCTGAATTCCTGGGACATCGCTGCCGGGCTTTTGATGGTACGCGAGGCCGGCGGCTTCGTCAGTGACCTTCAGGGCAAGAACAAGATGCTGGAGAGCGGCGATGTGGTTGTCGGCAACGAATTCGCCCACAAACACCTGCTGCGCCTTTTGAAACAGGCTGAAGCCGCGTCTTGAGCCCCCTCTCGACCCGGACACTACCGGGCCCTCTGAAAACGGCACGTCCCTTCCATGAGGCCGCCGTTTTTGGAGCAACAACCACGCCTTACCCGTTGCCTTGCAACAGGTCAGCCGTTTTCGGGCCTTCTTTTCCCGCTTTTCAGATTTAATTGCCTTTCCGCCTTAATTCGAGGTTTTCAAGGTATTAAAAATCACGCTATCAAGGAATTACCTCTTTAAAAGGTGATTGATAGCGCAATATGGCCCGTGAATTTGATCCTTACAGTTTGTCCAGCCCGAAGGCCTACCTGACGTTCATGATCATCTTTCTGGTGATCGTTGCCTTCATCGCTTTCATCCTGTTTCCGCAAATCTCCACTGCCTTCATGAGCAATCCAGGCCTGAACGGCCTGATTGTGTTTGTCGGCGGCTTCGGAATTCTGCTCCTGTTTGGCAGGGTGATCCGCCTGTTTCCGGAAATCTCCTGGGTGAACAGTTTCCGGATCGGCGACCCCGCCCTCGACACACGCTCGCCGGTGCTGCTCGCACCGATGGCCGCATTGTTGGGCAACAAGTCCGGAAATATGGCGCTGACGCCGACAACGGCACGCTCCATCCTTGATTCCATCGGCATGCGCCTGGAGGAATCGCGGGAAATGTCCCGCTATCTCACCGGTCTGCTGGTGTTTCTGGGCCTTCTCGGCACATTTTGGGGCCTGTTGCAGACCGTCAGCTCCGTCGGGGCGACCATCCAGTCCCTTGATGTGGGCTCGGGCGATGCCAATGTGATTTTCGAAGATCTGAAAGCCGGGCTTGAAGCGCCCCTGTCCGGCATGGGCACCGCCTTTTCGTCCTCCCTATTCGGCCTGACCGGATCCCTGGTGCTCGGTTTTCTCGACCTTCAGGCGGGCCAGGCCCAGAACCGGTTCTACAATGAGCTGGAAGACTGGCTGTCCACCGTCACCGATATTGACCCGGAAGACGGGGTGTTCAGTTCGCCCGATTCTCCTGGCGTTGAACAGATCCAGGCCTCCATTCAGGCCCTCCAGCAAAACCTTGAGGACAGTGGCAGCAAAAACGCCACCCAGGCCATGGCCAATCTGGCCGAAGGCATTCAGGGACTTGTCAAACATGTGCGCTCCGAACAGCAGATGATGCGCGACTGGGCGGAAGCCCAGGGCGAACAGCAAAAGCGGATCGAGGGTCTTTTGAGCTCTATTGCCGCCGCCTTTGACCGCGCCAAGGAGTGACACCGTGACACCAGCAAAGCCGGGAGCACAGTAAATGGCCGCAGGACTGCGGGGCCGCCGCCGCGCCCAGCAAACGGATTACTGGCCCGGCTTCGTGGACGCGATGGCAACGCTGCTGCTCGTCATCATCTTTCTGCTGTCGATCTTCATGATCGCCCAGTTCTTCCTGTCCCAGCAGTTGTCCGGGCGGGACACGGTGCTGAACCGCCTGAACGCCCAGATCAGTGAACTGACCGAACTTCTGGCCCTGGAACGGGCCAGTTCCGGGGAGCTGGAAGACACGATCCTCGGGCTGCAGGCCAGCCTGTCGGATGCCCAGGCGGAGCAGACGCGCCTGCAGGGGCTTCTGGACAGCAGCTCCGGTGAGGCGGATGCCGCCGGCGGCCGGGCGGCCCGGCTGGAGAACCTTCTGGACGACGAAAAACAGGTCAGTCAGGAAGCCCTTGCCCAGGTGGAGCTGCTCAACCAGCAGATCTCCGCCCTGCGCCGCCAGATCGCCGCTGCCAATGCGGCCCTGGAAGCCTCCGAAGCCAAGGAGGCGGAAAGCCAGGCCAAGATCGCCAGCCTCGGCAAACGGCTCAATGCGGCCCTGGTCCAGCGGGTTCAGGAACTCTCCCGTTACCGGTCGGACTTTTTCGGGCGCCTGCGCGAAATCCTGTCCCAACGCTCCGATATTTCAGTGGTGGGCGACCGCTTTGTGTTCCAGTCCGAAGTCCTGTTTGATTCCGGTTCGGAAGACATCAACCCGGCCGGACGCCAGGAGCTGGACAAGCTGGCCGACGCCATTCAGGAACTGAGCGGCCAAATCCCGGATGAAATCAACTGGGTCCTGCGGGTGGACGGCCACACCGATGCCCGGCCCCTGTCCGGCACCGGGCGCTTGCGCAACAACTGGGAACTGTCGGCGGCCCGGGCCATTTCCGTCGTGCGCTACCTGATTGAACGGGGTGTTGACCCCAAACGTCTGGTCGCAGCCGGGTTCGGCGAGTTCCAGCCGCTGGAGGCGGGCGATAGTCCGGAAGCACTTGCCAAGAACCGGCGCATCGAATTGAAGCTCACGGAACGCTGAGGGCGTCCGGAAAAACCTCCCGGGCCCTGGTCAGCAGCGCCGAATAAACAGGAGCGAAAGCGGTTCCCGTGCCCTTTCTAAAAGGCCATTGGCAGCTGATTGCGGTCACTTTGCTGCTGTTTGTGCTGTGGCCAACACCGGTCGCCCTGCCACTCAAGATTCTCATCGTCTTTCTGCACGAACTGGCCCACGCCCTTGTTACCCTTTTGACCGGTGGATCGGTCGTGGATCTGTCCCTGACAATCCATGAGGGCGGGCATGTGCTCTCGCGCGGCGGCAACCGTTTTCTGATCCTTTCGGCCGGCTATCTCGGATCGCTGGTCATCGGTCTCGCCCTTCTTGTGATTGCCCTGCGCACGGAGGCCGACCGCTCTGCGCTGGCAGCCCTTGGCGGCCTGACCCTTGTGGTGACCGTGCTGTATGTCCGTGACCTCTTTGCCCTGATCTTTTGCGCCGCCACGGGGCTTGCCATGCTGGCCACGGCCCGCTACCTGAGCCGCCCTATCAATGACATGGTGCTGCGGGTCATCGGCCTCTCGAGCGTTCTCTACGTCCCCTATGACATCTTCGATGACACCATCCGCCGGTCCGGTGCGCGTTCCGACGCGGCTATGCTGGCGGAGGAATTCGGCGGCCCCACCCTGTTCTGGGGCGGCCTCTGGCTGATCTTGAGCCTTGTGGCTATTGCCGCCTGCCTGCGCTTCGGGCTCGGGCCCAGCAGCAATCTGAACATCAAGACAAAACGCAGGTAATTCCCCGCGTCCAGACAGCAAAGCGCCGCCCTCTGGAACCAGACGACGGCGCTTCTGTTGCTTTAAATTCAAGAGCCTCGGACGATAAGTCTGCACGATGCTCAAATGTAAATCACGCTTCGATGGATTTGTCTTTTGCAGGCAAAAGACGCTTATTTGAACGCCGCGTCCGGGTCCTCGCTCACCACATCTTCGGGTTCTTCGGCATCATCCGCTGCGTCCTCTTTCAGCGAATTAAGCTTGGCAAACACGGCGTCGGCGTCGATTTCCTCTTCCTCCTCACGCTGGACCGGCTGAGTCGGGTCGAGCGAGAAGGCAGCCGCAATGGCGTCTTCGCTGGTGCTGTCTTCCACCGGCATCAGGGTCTGCACCGGTTCGCCTGCTATCGGCTGCGGAGCGTTCTTCGCCGCCTTTTCCACTTCCATGTCCAGCTCAAGCTGGCTGCACAGGCCGAGCGTGACCGGATCGGACGGGGTCAGGTTGGCCGAATTCCAGTGGGTGCGGTCACGGATGGCGGCAATGGTCGGCTTGGTGGTGCCGACAAGGCGCATGATCTGCGCGTCTTTCATTTCCGGGTGGTTGCGCACCAGCCACAGGATCGCGTTCGGGCGGTCCTGACGGCGGGACACCGGCGTATAGCGCGGCCCCTTGCGCTTGGCTTCCGGTACCACCACCTTGGAGCCCTGCAGTTTGAGCTGGTAATTCGGATCGTTCTGAGCCTTTTCGACTTCTTCGCGCGTCAGCTGGCCGGTCAGGATCGGGTCGAGACCCTTGATGCCCTGGGCTGCTTCCCCATCCGCAATCGCCTTGACCTCCAGCGGGTGCAATTTGCAGAAGGATGCGATCTGAGTGAAGCTCAGAGCCGTGTTGTCCACGAGCCAGACGGCGGTGGCCTTCGGCATAAGCGGCGTGTTCGCCATCAGATAAATTCCTCTCGTGTGCTCCCCCGCCCGTCAGGGCGAAAAAGCGGTGTTCCATTTCTATTTCATGGGAAGTGGCGCGAATATAGGCCGAAACCTGCGGAAAGGCAAATCCGCTTCGCGCCCCCGCCCGGGCCCGCACAGCGCGGTGAAAGCGCCCGCCCCCGCCCCGCCGGTCATCCGGACTTAATCCCCGGTTGTCAAAACGATTTTTCCAATGTGGCCGGAGCTTTCCATGCGCCGGTGCGCTTCGGCTGCCTGCTCCAGCGGAAAGGTGGAGTCCAGGACCGGCTTCACCTTGCCCGATTCGATCAGCGGCCAGACCTTGGCTTCAAGGCTTTCCGCAATCGCTGTCTTGAAGGCATCGCTGCGCGGGCGCAGGGTTGAGCCCGTATGTACAAGCCGCTTCACCATGAGCCGGGAGAAATTGACGTTTTCAGAAACCCCGTTCAGCGTTGCAAGCTGACAGATACGCCCCTCCACGGCCGCGGCTTTCCAGTTCCGTTCCACATAGTCGCCCCCCACCATATCGAGGATCACGTCGACCCCTTTCCCGTCCGTGATCTCCAGAATACGTTTTTCAAACGTCTCTTTCCGGTAGTTGATCACATGATCGGCCCCTAGTGCCTTGACCGCCTCCGCCTTGTCTTCCGAGCCGACAGTGGTGAAAACCTCTGCCCCGAAGACCTTGGCCAGCTGGATGGCGGTTGTGCCGATCCCCGATGTGCCGCCGTGAACCAGAAAACGTTCGCCCGCGCTCAAGCCGCTCCGGTCAAAGACATTGGTCCAGACGGTGAAGAACGTTTCCGGGAGCGCTGCCGCCTCGATCAGGGACAGGCCTGCGGGAACCGGCAGTGCGTGCCCCTCCGGCATCTTGCAATAGGTGGCGTAGCCTCCCCCAGGGGTCAAAGCCGTCACCAGGTCCCCTGGCGCATAGCGGGTCACATGCGCCCCGCAGGCCACAACTTCCCCCGCCGCCTCAAGGCCCGGCAGATCGGACGCCCCGGCCGGAGGCGGATAGGCCCCTTTGCGCTGAAGCACATCCGGCCGGTTCACCCCGGCCGCCGCCACGCGGATCAAAATCTCCTCCGGCCCCAGGTCCGGCAGGGGCCGGATTTCCGGTTTCAAGACCTCCGGCCCCCCCGGTTCGGAAATCGCAAGTGCGGTCATGGTATCCGGCAGGTTTTGCATGGAGAGACATTCCTATGGTTCATTTTGGGACGGTCAGGCCCGCTCGCGCCTGATTTATGGTTAAGATATGGGCTGGTTTCCGAAAAGAAACCTTGCCATGGAAGGACACTTCGGTAGAGATGGGGTGTCACGCTTCAGGGAACGAGACAATGGGTCTTTTTGACGAAGATGTCCCCAAAAAATCCGGACCTGCAAAAATCAGCGTCGGAGACGATCTGTCGAGCCTGTCGGAAAACGAGCTTTCTGAACGGATCGCCGCCCTTGAAGCGGAAATTAACCGTACGCAGCAGGAACTGAAACAACGCAGCACTATTCGCAATGCAGCCAATTCCATTTTTAAATGAAGCCTTGTAAGCTGTTACATATTTTCTGAATATCTACGTAAATTCCTTTTAACTTTCATGCTTCAAGTAGGTAAAATTTTACCTGTTTACCTACTGTTAATCTTTCCAAAGTATAAATGACCTCATCCAGACATCTGGATGTGAGTGGCTCCTGTCCACTCTGTTTGACGCCTCCCTGTTAAAGACTCAGAGCCGCATCTTCGCGGCTCTTTTTTTTGTCCGGGCGCCATAGTATCCTCACTTCATTCTGGTTAACCGCCTCCTCAGAAGCGGAACTGGCATACGGATTGCTCAACAATTGGCATGAAGACGCGCAGCGTTTCGAAACGGGACATTCGAGACAGAATGTTCCGGCCCGGGACAGAGTTTTAAAAATGCGCGGCACACCGGAAGACTAGTTTGAGGCGCAGTAACCCATGACGGAAGACATGAAAAAAGCCGGCGGCCCTGTAGACGCAGTTCACATTGCGCACCACCTCGCCAATTCGGACAACTTCCAGAACCTTTTTCAGGAAGGCATGTCGCTCGTTGAGGAAACCGCCATGTATCTGGATGGCGAGGGCCGCGAGGAAGCCAAGCACCTGCCCCGCCCCGCCTCCCTCGCCTACGCGACGGAATCCATGCGCCTGACCACCCGCCTGATGCAGCTGGCCTCCTGGCTGCTGCTGCAACGCGCGGTCAATGAGGGGGAAATGTCCCGCGAGCAGGCTGGCAGCGAAAAGAACAAGGTGCGCCTGGACAAGCTCAGCAGTTCCATGGGCGGCCCCGCCTGGCAGGACCTGCCCGGCAACTTGAAGTCCCTGGTCGAACGCTCCACTCGTCTCCAGGAGCGCGTCGTGCACCTGGACAAGATGCTGTACCGCAAGGGCCTCGACGAGCATCCGGTCGAAGCGATCAATGACAACCCGGTCGCATCCCAGCTCAACCAGCTGCACGCCGCTTTCGGCAATCTCGGCTAGATCTAGCCCTACCTGCCAACCAGCTTCCAAGCCGCCCTCCGGGCGGCTTGTTGTGTTTAAAGGCAATCCATACCAAGCGCAGAACCCTGCGGAGATCTGGGACCAGCGCCCCTGCCTTCCCGGCCTTTTGCTCATACCAAGCGCACTTGATGATGACCTATTTGATGCCCCAATTCCGTTCAACGGCTAGGCGCATCGCGCGACCCGGTCTGGTTGACCGGATAAGCGGTGCAACGATGTCCGTTGGGCGGAATTGGGGCACCGGAGGCCGCGCTTGGAGGGACTCCGGACGTTGTCGCACGTCTGGCCCGATACCCCGTATCGGCCTGCGACGCGCTCCTAGCCGAAGACCATCCAAGCACGGTCAAATAGGTCATCATCAAGTGCGCTTGGTATCAGCCCGCTGAGCCCGGCCGCATCTGCGCCTTGGCTGCCAAATCGTTATGAGAGGCGGCAGCGTTTCTTCCTCTTAATCTTGAGGAGACCCAGCAGCCCCTCTCGAAAGATGCGCTGCGGGGTCTGAACAAGCGGCCAATGCTTCGAGACAGGCTTTCAGCCTTCCTAAAGATGAGGCAGCGCGGAGATTGGGCTTGAGACTTGCCGCCCGCTACGCCAACGAACGCCGCCAAGGCGCCTGCAAAACAGCGCCGGAAACGCAAAAAACCCGGCCAACGGCCGGGTTTTCAACATCTGACAGGCCGAATGGCTTAGGAGCCGAGGAAGCCTGCGAACTTGTTCTTGAAGCGGGACACCCGGCCGCCGCGGTCCATAAGCTGACGGTCACCACCGGTCCAAGCCGGGTGGGACGAAGGGTCGATGTCGAGCTGCAGGGTGTCGCCTTCCGCACCATAGGTGGAGCGGGTGGTGAATTCGGTACCATCGGTCATGACGACCTTGATGGTGTGATAGTCGGGATGGATATCCGCTTTCATGACCGGTCCTTTCAAGCGCTTGAACGCGTCTTTCCCTGAAAGCCTGCTCATCAGCGCAAAACGAGATTAAGGGCCACCGATCCGGAAGCGGACGCAGCCCTCAGAAACATGAGGCGGGGATATACCCCAAGGCGGCAGGCAAGACAAGAGGCAAATTCCCGCAATCCATCTTTCCTGTCAAAGCATTTGTTGCAAGCCTCCGGCCTCCTTATCTGCCTCCCTGCGGCCATGTGTCCAGGTGGTGCAGCCGCCGCTCCGCCCCGCCCTGCCACCCGCCACCTCACGGGGCCATTGTGCCGCTGCGCGAACATGATAAGACAAGCCCGTTGCCCAAGGCACAGCCGCCGCCAAAACATCAAGGAGAGCCCCATTGGCTGACGCCCCAGGATCCGAACCGCAGCATGACCTGCAAACCGGCAGGGACCGGCCGCGCAGATCCTTAAAGCCGCTTGGCCGCCTGTTGCCCTATCTCATGAAGCACAAGGGCATGGTGCTGGCGGCCATCGCCGCACTCTTTGCGGCCGCTGTGATCACCCTTGTGCTGCCTGCGGCCGTTCGGCGGATGATCGACAACGGGTTCGGCGCCGGGGACCCGGCGCTGGTAAATTCCTATTTCGCGGTTCTGATCGGCGTTGTGTTGGCCCTCGCGCTCGCCAGCGCGCTCCGGTTCTTCCTCGTCATGTGGCTGGGCGAGCGGGTGGTCGCCGAAGTGCGCTCGGATGTCTTCAATCATTTGACCCGGCTCAGCCCGGCCTTTTACGACAGCGCCCGGTCCGGCGAAATCCTGTCCCGGCTCACCGCCGACACCACCCAGATCAAGTCTGCCTTCGGGGCCAGCGCCTCCCAGGCCATGCGCAACCTGATCATGTTTTCCGGCGCCGCCGTCATGATGGTTGTGACCAGCCCACGCCTGTCCGTGTTCGTTCTGGCCGCCATTCCCGTCATTCTGGTGCCCATTATCGGCTTTGGCCGCAATGTGCGCAAACGCTCGCGCTTTGCCCAGGACACCCTGGCAGACGCGTCCGCCTATGCGGGAGAAATGCTTGGCTCGGTGCGCACCTTGCAGGCCTTCACCCATGAACAGCGCAGTGCGGACCACTACAGCACCGCCGTGGAAGCCGCCTTTGCGGCCGCCCGCAAGGCCATCACCGCCCGGGCTGCACTGACCGGATTTGCCATCTTCGTGATTGGCTCCAGCATCGTCGCGGTCCTTTGGATCGGGGCCAGCGATGTGTTTGCCGGGCGGATCAGCGGCGGCGAGCTCAGCCAGTTCCTCCTCTATTCCATTCTGGCGGCCGGATCACTGGCCACCCTGTCAGAGGTCTGGGGAGAGCTGTCCCAGGCTGCAGGCGCTGCCGAACGGCTGGCGGAGCTACTGGAGATCGATCCGGAGATCACCGCTCCCGCCACCCCGGTGCCACTGCCTGAAAACGCTGCAGGAGCCGTTTCCTTTGACGCGGTTTCCTTTGCTTATGGGACCAGCAAGACCCTGCCCGTGCTCCGGGATCTGACACTGAAGGTCAAGCCCGGGGAAACGGTGGCGGTTGTCGGCCCTTCGGGGGCAGGCAAATCCACCCTGTTCAGCCTGTTGATGCGTTACTATGATCCGGTGACGGGCGCGATCCGCCTCAACGGTGTCGACCTGCGCCAGCTCGACCCGGCCGCCCTGCGCAGCCATCTTGCTCTTGTGCCCCAGGACACCGCCATTTTCGGCACGACCATTGCCGAAAATATAGCCTATGGCCGCCCCGACGCCACCCGGGAGGAGATCATTGCTGCCGCCAAGGCGGCTCAGGCCGCCTCCTTCATCGAGGAAATGACGCTTGGGTATGATACGCTGGTCGGGGAACGGGGCATCACCTTGTCCGGCGGGCAGCGCCAGCGAATCGCCATCGCCCGGGCTGTTTTGAGAAACGCTCCGGTGCTGCTTCTGGACGAGGCCACCAGCGCTCTTGATGCGGAAAGCGAGCATCTGGTCCAGAAAGCCCTCGACAGCCTCATGGAAGGGCGGACCACCCTTGTGATTGCCCACCGGCTGGCAACCGTTCTGAAGGCGGACCGCATCGTGGTGATGGAAAACGGGCAAATCGTGGAAAGTGGCACCCATGCCGACCTGAGCGCAGCCGGCGGTCTTTATGCCAAACTCGCGCGCCTGCAATTCGGCGCCAAACCGGACGCAGCGACTCAAAAGGCGACGGCGTAATTGCCATCGCCCTGTTGTGTCGTGATGCCGGAAAAAGCTCCGGCGGCACGCGTCTCAGTCGTCGTCCGGAACCGCAACCGTATAGTTGAGCGGCAGGCGGCCACCGTCGGCGAAGATGGTCTGGCCGGTGATATAGCCCGCATCGGCTGAGGCAAGGAACGCGGCCACACCAGCAATCTCGGCCGGTTCGCCAACCCGCAGCATCGGCGTGCGGGACATGACCCGCTGGCGGGCCTCCTTGTCACTGTTCACCGAGGCCAGCATTTCCGTCATGATCGAGCCCGGGCCGATGGCATTGACCCGGATCCCGTGGGGGGCAAGAGCCAGCGCTGTCGTTTTGGTCAGCTGGGACACCCCGCCCTTGGAGACGCAATAGGGGATCTGGCTCGGGATCGCGAGCACGGAATTGATCGAGGACATGTTGATGATGCAGCCTGGTGCTCCACCGGTCTCGACCGTCTCCACCATGTGGCGCGCAACCGCCTGGGAACACAGGAACGTGCCCTTCAGGTTCACGGACAGAACCCGGTCGAAATCATCTTCTTCCAGTTCCAGGAAGCTGGCCCCGCCGACAATCCCGGCATTATTGACCAGAATGTCGATATCACCATAAGCGTTCAGGGTTTCGGCGACCATGTTGCGCACATCAAGGCGCTCGGCCACGTTGCAGTGGATATACATGACCTCGCCATGGGTCTTCAGGTCCTCAACTGCTGCTTCGCCCTTGGCATCATCCACATCGGCGATCACAACCTTGGCCCCGTCCGACACAAATCGTTTGGCAACGGCAAAACCGATGCCCTGGGCTGCGCCCGTCACAATGGCGACCTTATTTTCCAAAGACACGAAAAACCTCACGGCTGAAAGACTGGAGTCCGCGCCAGGAAGGGACGCGGGCCGCTGCGCGGCGGCCCGACCTTAGTGCCAATGCCGGAAAATATGAAGCCTAGGGTCGCGTTATTGTGCTTGAAACGCGGCAGCAGGTGCGGTTCAGCTCGAAATTCCGTGGGTTTTCATGGCTTCGGAAATCTCGTCCAGAATAGCCGGATCATCGATCGTGGCCGGCATTTTATAGGCTTCCCCATCGGCAATCTGGCGCATGGTGCCCCGCAGGATCTTACCCGACCGGGTCTTCGGCAGCCGCTCCACGGTGATCGCGATCTTGAAGGCCGCCACCGGCCCGATCTTCTCGCGCACCAGCTTCACCAATTCTGCTTCAATCTCCTCATGCGGCCGCTCGACCCCGGACTTGAGCACCACGAAACCGCAAGGCAACTGTCCCTTCAGCGCATCGGCAATACCGATCACCGCGCATTCGGCCACGTCCGGATGAGTGGCGAGCACTTCCTCCATGCCGCCGGTGGACAGGCGGTGGCCTGCCACATTGATAATGTCGTCGGTGCGCGCCATGATCGACAGATAGCCGTCCTCGTCGATCACCCCCGCATCCGCCGTTTTGTAATAGCCCGGAAACTCAGCCAGATAGGCATCAAAGAAGCGTTTGTCCGCGTTCCAGAGCGTGGGTAGAACCCCGGGAGGCAGCGGCAGTTTCACCACAATGTTACCCAGGGTCCCGGCTCCGAGCGGATGCCCGGCATCATCCAGGACCTGAACGTCATAACCGGGCATGGGCACCGTGGGCGAGCCCGGCTTGACCGGCAGCTGGCCGAGGCCCAGCGGGTTGCCCACAATGCACCAGCCGGTTTCCGTTTGCCACCAATGGTCGATCACCGGAACCTGAAGCTGATCAATGGCCCAGTTGACCGTCTCCGGATCCGCCCGCTCGCCGGCCAGAAACAGGGACCGGTACTGGGACAGGTCATAATTGCGGATCAGTTCTCCCTCCGGATCTTCCTTGCGGATCGCCCGGAAGGCGGTCGGAGCGGTGAAGAGAGACACCACCTTGTGGTCGGAAATCACGCGCCAGAACGCGCCCGCATCCGGCGTGCCCACCGGCTTGCCCTCAAAGACGATGGTCGTGCAGCCCTGCAACAGCGGCGCATAACAAATGTAAGAATGGCCAACCACCCAGCCCACATCGGAGGCTGCCCAAAACACTTCCCCCGGCTGCACATCATAAAGATTGGCCATGGACCACTTAAGCGCGACCATATGGCCGCCATTGTCCCGGACAACGCCTTTGGGCTGGCCCGTGGTGCCGGACGTGTAAAGAATATAGAGCGGATCCGTCGCCTTGACCGGAACGGGCGCAATCCGGCGCCCGGCGGCCTTTGCGGCGTCGGCCAGCTGGCCGAGATCGTGATCACGCCCTTCGATCAGGTCCGCTTCCTGGTCCGCGCGCTGAAAGACAAGGCAGCTTTGGGGCTTGTGCGCAGCAAGATCAATTGCAGCGTCAATCAGCGGCTTATAGGCAATCACCCGGCCCGGCTCGATGCCACAGGACGCGGCAATAATCGCCTTTGGCGTGGCATCATCGATCCGGGTCGCCAGCTCATTGGCGGCAAAACCACCGAAAACCACCGAGTGGATGACCCCGAGACGGGCACAGGCCAGAACCGCCATTACCGCCTGGGGGATCATCGGCATGTAAATGATCGCCCTGTCGCCCTTTTCAAGCCCCTGGTCGGACAGCACTGCGGCAAAGGCCTCCACCTCCGCCAAAAGCTCCGAATAGGTGTAGCTGGCCGTGCGGCCGGTGATAGGGCTGTCATAGATCAGCGCGGGCTGGCCCGGACGGCCCCGCTCGACATGCCGGTCCAGGCAGTTGTAGCAGGTGTTGCACTCCCAGCCGGGGAACCAGCGGCCATATTGCCCCTGATCCGGGTCAAACACCGTGTCGGTGGTGCGGACCCAGTCGATCTCCGCTGCCGCGCTCTTCCAGAAGCCGAGCGGATCCTCCTTCCAGCCCTGATAGACCTCATGATACCGGCTTGCCATGTTTTTTCCTCCCAAACAGCCGCCTCGGTATTTTGCCCCACAGTGCTGTAAGGAACGGTCCAGATGCAAGTGGGCAGGGATAGACAATTCGGAGGTCGGGACTTTACGTAATCCCTCTGGCGTGCTTGTCTCGCGCATCTTCTGTCTCGACCGCTTTGATTTTCCCGCAAATGATCCCAATTTCCGACCCCTGGTTCTATGCCGCAGCCCTTCCGGCCGTGTTTCTTGTCGGCCTGTCGAAAGGCGGCTTCGGTGGCACCCTTGCCATGCTTGGCGTGCCGCTCATGTCCCTGGTGGTGCCTCCGCTTCAGGCCGCCGGGATCATGCTGCCGATTCTGGTGGTGATGGATATCGTGGCGCTGATCGCCTACCGGGGCGAAGCCGACTGGAAGAGCCTTGCGATTCTTCTGCCCGCCGCCACGCTCGGCATCGGCCTGGGCTGGGCCACCGCCGCCTATGTGAATGACGATATCGTGACCCTGTTGATCGGCGTGCTGGCCCTGACCTTTGTTGCCGACTACCTGTTTTTGCGGCGGCGGAAGCCCCAGGCCGCCGGGCACAGCCTGCCCAAGGGCAGTTTCTGGGGCGCCATTGCCGGTTTCACCAGTTTCATCAGCCACACGGGCGGCCCGCCCTTTCAGATGTATGTGCTGCCGCTGCGCCTGGCACCGACCTTGTTTGCCGGAACGGCGGTCATTTTCTTCGCCGTGGTCAATGCCATCAAGCTGCCGCCCTATTTCCTGCTCGGCCAGTTCGACACGACCAACCTGACCACGTCCATCACCCTGTTCCCCGTGGCCCTGGTTGCGACCCTGGCCGGGGTGCGCCTGGTGCGGATCATCAAGGCGGAGACCTTTTACGCCTTTATCTATGTCTTCATGGGCCTGATCGGGGTGAAACTCACCTTTGACGGCCTTGCCGCCCTTATGGGCTGATAGGGTGCGGAGCGGCCGCCCCGCCGCGGCCGGAGGCTGTGCAAGGCGTTGCACAAAAGCGGTTTAGCGGGTTTGATACGTCAACAAAATCAAGGGAGGATGGCCATGGATGCCGATGTCAGCCCCTACACCCATGGGCTTGATAAAAACACAGCAAATTATGCGGCGCTCAGTCCGCTCAGTTTTCTGGCCCGGGCGGCGGATGTCTTTCCGCACACCACCGCAATTGTCCATGGCAGCCGGCGCACCGACTATCGCAGCTTCTATCGCCGCAGCCGCCAGCTGGCCTCAGCGCTCACGGGATTGGGGGTCGGCAAGAATGATACGGTCAGCGTCATGCTGTCCAATGTGCCGCCCATGCTGGAGGCCCATTACGGGGTGCCCATGGCCAAGGCGGTGCTGCATTCCATGAACACACGCCTGGACGCAGCCGTCATCGCCTTCCAGCTTGACCATGCGGACAGCAAGGTGCTGATCACCGACCGGGAATACGCCCCCGTCGTCAAGGAAGCTCTGGCCCTGGCCCGGGTTGCGCCCATCGTGATCGACTATTCAGACCCTGAATTCCCGCAGGATGGCGAACGGCTTGGATCCCTCGACTACGAGGCATTTCTTCAATCCGGCGATCCGGACTTTACCTGGAGCCTGCCCGATGACGAATGGGACGCCATTACCCTCAACTACACCTCCGGCACCACCGGCAATCCGAAGGGGGTGGTCTATCACCATCGCGGCGCCTATCTTCTGGCCCAGGCCAATGTGATCACCGCGTCAATGGCGAAACATCCGGTCTATCTGTGGACCCTGCCGATGTTTCATTGCAATGGCTGGTGTTTTCCCTGGTCCCTGTCCCTCGTGGCCGGCACCCATGTGTGCCTGCGCTGGGTGCGCGCCAAATCCATGTGGGATCTGATTGCCGACGAGAAGGTGACCCATCTATGCGGCGCGCCGATCATCATGTCGACCCTGTTGAATGCGCCTGACGGCCAGAAGCGGGATCTGGAGCGGGAAGTCGAGTTTTTCACCGCAGCCGCCCCGCCACCGGAAAGCGTTCTGGCGGCCATGAAACAGGCTGGCTTCAATGTGACCCATCTCTACGGGCTCACCGAAGTCTATGGCCCGGCGGTGGTCAATGACTGGCAAACCGCCTGGAACGCCCTGCCTCCGGACAGTCAGGCCCAGAAAAAAGCCCGCCAGGGGGTGCGCTATGTGGCGCTTGAAGACCTGAAAGTCCTCGACCCGCAGACACTTGAGCCCGTGCCCAGTGATGGTGAGACCCTCGGCGAAGTCATGTTCCGGGGCAATGTTGTGATGAAAGGCTATCTGAAGAACGAAGAGGCGACGCAGGACGCATTTGCAGGGGGCTGGTTCCATTCCGGCGATCTCGGGGTGATGTATCCGGACGGCTATATCCAGCTGAAAGACCGGTCCAAGGACATCATCATTTCCGGCGGCGAGAACATTTCCTCCATCGAAGTGGAGGAAGTGCTTTACAAGCACGCCGATGTGCAGGCCGCCGCCGTGGTGGCCCGGCCCGACGAGAAATGGGGAGAGACCCCATGTGCCTTTGTGGAATTGCGGCCGGGCAAAGATCTTACCGAAGCGGCGCTGATTGCCTTCTGCCGTGAGCATATGGCCACTTTCAAGGCCCCCAAGACGGTGGTTTTCTGCGAGCTGCCCAAGACCTCCACGGGCAAGATCCAGAAATTTGCCCTGCGCGAACAGGCCAAAGCGCTTTAGGGGGCGGAGAGTTCGCAGCCCCTGTCAGCCGCTTGCGCCAGAGCCCATCGTGCAAGGACAATCTGGCAACAAAAAACGCCGCGCAGAGCGCGGCGTTTCAACACTCTCAGGTAAGACGCTTAATGCAGCGTTTCACCTTGCCGTATTCGCTCAATCTCATCCTTGATCTTGAGCTTCTGTCGTTTCATGTCAGCCAATTCCAGGGAGTCCGTACTCGGGTGCATCAGAGCGGTTTCGATCTTGCGTTTCATTTCCGCATGACGGCGCTGAAGTTCTTCGAGATGCGACTGCATTGACATGGATATCCTCCTGTCTGTTGGCTCAACCCTACCATCGTGCCATAGGCCTTCCAGCCTTGTCGATTGCAGATTCCGCATATCTCTTTCGTTTCGCCGTCGAATAATGCATTTGTGCCGCCATGCTTGAGAAACCCTAAAAAAACAGGCGGAAAATTAAGCTCTGAAGGGTGATAAATAATACTCTTGGGAATTTTGCCAGCACAGCATCCTGCCCGCGCCGCAAGGACAGGAAAAGACCCCAGCAAGGCATCGCTAAAGACTTGTTTTCCCGGCTGCTTACAGCTAGGCAGAAGATGCTGTCTTGCCCGGCAGCCCGGAAATGGACTAGGACTTGTGTCCTGATTCAGTCTGATCGAGGACGTAGATGGACACCGAAGCTTTGCGAATGGAGCTAGCGCAGCTTCGTCAGGAACACAGGGACCTGGACGTTGCCGTTGAGGCGCTTGCAGCCACAGCAAACCATGACGTTCTGCAGCTTCAGCGCCTCAAAAAGAAAAAACTGATGATCAAAGACCGGATCTCAGTGCTGGAAGACCAGCTTTTTCCCGACATCATCGCCTGACCCTATTCATCTGGCCCCAATCAACTGACCTAACGCCAGATCTTCGGGCGGCAAATCCCTTTGTTCCCTTTTGGCACTGAAGACGCTCGCCAAAGACACTTTGGGGCGCGTTTCGAGCTTGCGATGCGCGCCGTGCTGCCTATACTCCGCGCCTTTCTGTACCTGGCTCGGCCACATTCGGTTGAGCACCGGGTGATCGCAGTCAAAAGGGGCGGGCATCTTGAGGCGTTGACAGAAACGCGGGATGTTCCGGCCAAATATGGAGCAAAGCATGGCGCAAGCGGATGTCGCAATCATCATGGGCAGCCAGTCGGACTGGCCGACAATGAAACATGCGGCGGACACGCTCGAGCAGCTCGGCGTTTCCCATGAGGCCCGGATCATTTCCGCTCACCGCACACCCGAGCGCATGTATGACTTTGCCAAGGGCGCCAAGGGCGAAGGCTTCAAGGTGATCATCGCCGGGGCGGGGGGCGCGGCCCATCTGCCGGGCATGACCGCCTCCCTGACCCCCCTTCCCGTCTTCGGCGTTCCGGTGGAAAGCAAGGCGCTGTCCGGCGAAGACAGCCTTCTGTCCATTGTCCAGATGCCCGGCGGCATTCCTGTCGGCACCCTTGCCATCGGCAAGGCCGGCGCCACCAATGCCGCGCTTCTGGCCGCAGCGGTTCTAGCCTTAAGCGATCCGGCCATTGAAACCGCCCTGGACGCCTACCGGGCGGAGCGCACGGCGGCGGTGGCCGGCGCGCCCAGCAACGACCTCTGACAGCGGCGGCAAAGGACAGAAGGATGATGGCATCAAAGAAGCTCCGCCCCGGCGATACGGTCGGCATTCTGGGCGGCGGGCAATTGGCGCGGATGCTGGCACAGGCCGCTGCCAGCCTTGGTTTGAAAACCCATATCTTCTGCCCAGACCCGGCCAGCCCCGCCTTTGACGTGAGCACCGCCCAGACTGTGGCACCCTATGAGGATCTTGCAGCGCTGGAGCGGTTTGCAAACGATGTGGATGTCGTCACCTATGAATTTGAAAACGTTCCCGGCGCCACTACCGCGCATCTGGACGCCCGTGTGCCCGTGCGGCCCGGCGTGCGCGCCCTGCAAGTCTCTCAGGACCGGCTGACGGAAAAGCAGTTCCTGTCCGGCACCGGTGTCGGCCTCGCCGGCTTTGCGGATATCACCTGCCAGGAGGACCTGGACACCGCCCTGGACCGGTTTGGCGGCCAGGGGGTCTTGAAAACCCGGCGCTTCGGCTATGACGGCAAGGGCCAGCTTATGATCCGCACGCCGGGGGACAGCGCGGGCGCCTTTGACCGGATTGGCTCCGTCCCCGCCGTTCTGGAAGAGCTGATCCCGTTTGACTGCGAAGTCTCGGTGATCGTTGCCCGGGATCTGAACGGCACCTGCTGCTGCTATGACATTGCCCGCAACCACCACGAAAATCACATCCTGAAGACCTCGACTGTGCCAGCAGGCGTTGCCCCGCAAACCTGCGCGGCCGCCCGGGACATCGCCGAGCGCATTGTCTCCGGTCTTGGTTATGTCGGGGTGATGGGTGTTGAAATGTTCCTGCTGCGCCAGGGGGCTGAGGAAACGCTGCTGGTCAATGAGATCGCCCCGCGCGTTCACAATTCCGGCCACTGGACCCAGGATGCCTGCCTGACCTCCCAGTTCGACCAGCATATTCGCGCGGTCGCGGGCTGGCCGCTGGGATCGGCCGAGCGCCATTCAGATGCGGTGATGGAAAATCTGATCGGCTTTGAAGCGGACCGCTGGGCCGAAATCCTGACGGCCCCGGAGGCCCGCCTGCATCTTTACGGCAAGGCGGACACCCGCGAGGGTCGCAAGATGGGGCATGTGAACCGCCTCACGGCTAAGACGGCCTAATACATAGCGTTTGCCCGACATCTGAGAGGACACCGCAAGAGACAAAGCGGTTTGGAGCCGGGTGAACGCGGCATGCTCAAGGCCCCGGCATTCGGAGCTCTTGTCAGCCCCCCCTATCTGTCAGCCGCCCAGCAGTCCGAGGTCTTCCCGGCGCGCGAACCTGACATTTGCCATTAAGGCAACACAGGCGAGCCCCGCCGCAAGGCCGCACCAGACGCCAACTCCGCCCCACCCGGCCCCAAAGCCGAGGCCGAGCGACAGGGTGATCCCGACCACCCAATAGCCGAACAGCGCATAATAGAGCGGGACGGTGGTGTCCCCGAGGCCACGCAGATTGTTGACGCCGATGATCTGCCCACCATCGGCGATCTGAAACAGCGCCGCCACCAGCAGGAATGAAGCGCCATAGGCCAGCACCTCCCGGGCCTCCGGGTCCTCAAGATCCAGATAAAAGCCGACAAGCGTTTCCGGCAGGCTCCAGAACAGGACCGCAAAACAGGCCATGAAGGCCAGCGTGACGGCCAGCGAGGTCCAGCCGGCACGGCCCACCGCCACAGGATCTTTCCGCCCGGCCGCAAGACTGACACGCGTCATTGCGGCCACCGACAGACCAACGGGGATCATGAAGGTTAGCGAGGCGATCTGCAGCGCAATACCGTGCCCGGCCAGTGGTAACGCCCCCAGCCAGCCAATCATGATGGACGAAGCCACAAACAGGGACGCCTCGGCGATGATTGTGAGGCCGATCGGCGTACCCAGACGCAGGATCTGCAGGAACACCGGCCAGTCGGACCGCCAGATACGCCCCAGCAGCGTGTAGCGGCGCAGTTTCGGATGCCAAAGCGCATAGGCCAGCAGGAACAGAAAGGTTGCCGTGGCACTGATGACGGAGGCAATGCCGGCCCCTGCAAGTTCAAGGCGGGGAAAGCCGAAGGTCCCGAAAATCAGGAGATAATCCAGAACCGCATTGACCACGGCCCCGGCCAAGGTCGCCCATAGCACCACCTGGGTGCGCTCCATGACCGTCAGGAAGCCCCGCACCGCCATGATCAGCAGCGCCGGCATCAGCGTCCATTGCAGCATCGACATGTAGTGGCCGGCCAGGGCAGCCAAGCCGGGCTCCTGCCCAAGAAGCAGAAGGACCTGTTCGGTAAACGTCAAAAACAGCCAGGCCGGCAGGCTGAACAGTACAGCGACCCAAAAGCCCATGCGCACAGCCCGGCGCAGGTCACGGAGCTTGCGCTGACCGCGCGCCCGCGCCGCAAGCGGGATCACGGCCTGTAGCACCCCCATGCCGAAAAACCACAAAAGCGTATAAAAATTGAACGCCAGCACGGAGGCGGCAAGCTCCGGCGCACCCAGGCGGCCGATCATCAAAACATCTGTTGTGTTGATCGCCATCTGCGCCAGCTGGGCCCCGGCCAGTGGCATGCCAAGCGACAGGGTCGGCAGGATGTCGCTTCGCCACAAAGAGCTGCCCCCAGCCGAATCGGGCGCCCCTGACGCGTGTTGCGCCATTGTTTCCTCCAGCAAATCAGGGCAAAAACCGTCTTGCGCAGCCTAACGATCCCAGTCAGATCTTGGGCAGATGCCAGATTTAGGCGACGGCTCTGGCCCTGTCCATCATCTTGTCTTCTTTCCCGGCCAGTTCGGACCGGTTCCGTGAGGTTTATTTGCGAATGACTGTGGACAGGCCCGGATCGCTCTGGTATGAAGCCCGTCAATGTGAGCGACGCGTCAGCGGCGATCAGGTTTCTGCACACAAGTGAAAGCCCTGCAGCATGGTGACTGCAACGGTCTGACACTGCTTGCGGTCAGGACCCGTCGCAAATTCTGCTGACAATGCCTCTCTCAACTCATTGTCTAATTTGTCTGCGGATCGGCCGCTGGACATCAGAACGGGAAAAAACGCGTGCAGGTTTTGGTTCGCGACAACAATGTCGATCAGGCGCTGAAGGCGCTGAAGAAAAAGATGCAGCGCGAAGGCATCTTCCGGGAAATGAAACTTCGTGGCCACTTTGAAAAGCCGTCTGAAAAGAAGGCCCGCGAAAAGGCTGAAGCCATCCGTCGCGCTCGCAAGCTGGCGCGCAAGCGGGCTCAGCGTGAAGGTCTGCTTCCGGGCAAGTCCGCTCGCCGCTAATCCGGCTGGAGTGCTCCCGGCGGTCAGAACCGCTTCTGCCAGCAAATCTGCCGTAGGCCGACCGACTCACCGGTCGGCTTTTGGCGTTTTGCAGCTCCCCTAGCGAAGATGGGCTTGTCGATAAGGCCATCTCTGCGGTTCATAGCCACATTACCGCCCAATTGGCAGCGGATGAACGGCGTGTCCAACTGCTTGACCTTAAGAAAGCTAATGTGCCGCATGCGCAAGACCCTGCCTCACGCACTTTTGTTCAGCCTGGCAACCTTGCTGGCTGCATGCAACACGTCCGGCGTTTATGAGGATGCCCCGGTCAACCGCTCTGCGGGCTCGTCCTCCAACATCGCCTCGTTGACGGCGGTTATCGATTCCAATCCGTCCGACGCGACCGCCTACAGCACCCGCGGTATTGCCTACGGCCAGGCCGGCAAGCTCGACAAGGCGATCGAGGACTTCAACAAGGCCCTGCAGCTGAACCCGCAAGCCTACCAGACCTATGCCAACCGGGCACTTGTCTTCCGGCGGCTTGGCAAGAACGAGCAGGCCATCTCCGACTACACCCGGGCCATCAACATCAAGCCTGACTATGATGCAGCCTATGTGGGGCGCGGCAATATCTACCGCCAGCAAGGCAACTACAATGCCGCCCTTGCCGATTTCAACTCGGTGATCACACGGGACAGCAGCGACGCGCGTGCGTTCTACAACCGCGGCCTGATCTATCAGGCCCAGAAGCAGGACAATAAGGCGATTGAAGATTTCGCCACCGCCATCGGCCTCAACCCGAAGGCCAGCGCGCCCTATATTGCCCGCGGCATTTCCTATCTGGCGATCAACGATCCCAATGCGGCCTTCTCGGACCTGTCGATGGCTGTCAATCTCGACCGGGAATCCTCCATTGCCTGGGCCAATCGCGGTCTGGCGCTTGAAATGCTGGGCAAGCCCAAGGACGCGCGGCGCAATTACACCCGCGCAATGACCCTGGACAATTCCAACAAAATCGCCCGCGAAGGCCTCGGCCGCGTCGGCCAGGGCTGACCAGCCCCACCCTTCCGGTCATTTTACGGATCCAGGCAGTTCAGAACGGGCAACCAGTCGTAAAGACCACCCGCTCGCCGCCATCCGGGTGGTGCAGTTCCAGACTTTCCGCATGCAGCGCAAGCCGGTTTGAGGCGGCCAGCGCCTCTCCGCTGGCATAAAACCGGTCGCCGATGATCGGATGCCCCAAGGCCAGCATATGCACTCGCAACTGGTGGGAGCGCCCCGTATGGGGAAAGAGATGCAGGCGCGTTGTCCGCTCTTTCCGCTCCAGCACCTGCCAGCGGGTCAGGGCCGGTTTGCCATGTTCAAAGCTGACCATCTGGCGGGGTCGGTTCGGCCAGTCGCAGACAAGCGGCAGATCCACCTCCCCCGCCTCGTCCGCCAGGTGCCCCCAGATCTCCGCTACATAGACTTTCCGGGTTTTCCGCCGCTCAAACTGCAGCCCCAGATGCCGGTGCGCGGCCGGGGTCCGGGCCAACACCATGACGCCGGAGGTATCCATATCGAGCCGGTGCACGATCCGCGCTTCCGGATAGGAGGCCTGCGCCCGCGCCTCCAGACAGTCCGAATGCTCTTCCGCCTTGCCCGGAACACTCAACAGCCCGCTTGGCTTGTCGGCAACCAGCAGGTCCTTATCGGCATGAAGAAGGCTCAGATAAGGCTCCAGGGGCGGAGCATAGATGAAGGGGCCGGGCGCATGTGCTGACATGGCGCGCTTATAGATCCAAAAACCTGGCATCCCAACACAAAAAGGCGCGGACCGGGCCGCGCCGTTCTTCAGAACCGTTGGCTAAAGAGGTCTGATCCGCTTCAGACGGACCCGTCAGACGGTCAAAATCGCCAGGATGCCGGTCAGGACAAAGATGGCAGCGGGCGGAACCCAGCCTTTTTCGCCAAGGGCAAGACCGATTGCGGAGGCAACGATCGTTCCGATAAGCATCAACCAGCCGAAGACATGGGCAACTGTGCCGCCAAAGCCGAACAGGATCAGGCACAGCACAATGTTCAAAACAGCCACGGTGCCGACTTTCGAGAAGTTGATGAACCCCTCATACGTGCGCTCGTGTGCGTCATAGTCCATTGCAGGTGCGTTGTCGTCTGCCATCAATTCCTCCCAGAAACGGTCAGTCGCTTGAAACCTTCATACAATAGAAATTGCCTGTTCGGCAATCTCGGTCACCTTACCAAGAATGCCCTTAAGGAAAGTTTTCGCACTCTCAGGGTGTCTGCATTGACCCTGGCCCGTCAGGCGGCGTTTGACACGCCCCCAAGCCCCGCCGCCGCAAGCACTCTGTCCTGGCGTGCGCGCACGGTTTCAGCCTCGAAGCCCTCGATCTGCTCGTTGAACAACTGAAAGAAGTTCAGCTCCGCCCGCAAATGCAGGAACACCCCGCCAAGGCCAATGGCGGCCCGGTCCATGAAGACAAATTCCTGCGGCACGGTCACCGGTCCGAGTTCCTTCAGCGCCGAATGTACCCGGAAGGCTTCCTTGCGGCCATATTCGGCGGCCGACACGCCGTCGGCAATGGACCGAACCCGGTCGCTCAGGAGCGGGCCATAGATGAACCGTGCCCAGATATTGAGAACCTCGATGGTCTCTTTTTTCAGATTTTTAAAACCCCAGCGCTCATAGGCGGAGATCACCCGGTCCGCGTCCTCTTCCAGAAGCCCCTTGTAGAGGTCGACGACCCCTTGCACGAAGCCTTCGGGAAACACGCGGATACAGCCATAATCGAGCAGATTGATGCCCCCCGGGCCGCCATCTTGTTCAAACACTGTGTAATTGCCCAGATGGGGATCCCCGTGAATGACGCCGAAATGGCTGAAAGGGTGCCACCAGGCATGGAACATCGTTCTGGCCAGCAGGTTGCGCTCTTCAAGACTGTGGTCCTTGAACGCCAGCAACGGCCTGCCGGTTAGCCAGCCCATGGTCAGTAGCCGCTGGGTGGACAGGTCCTCCACCACCTGCGGCACCCGGATCATATCCGTCCCGGCAAGGATCTCCCTGTACATGGCAATGTTGCCGGCCTCACGGGTGTAATCCAACTCCTCGCGCACCCGGGCGCTGATTTCCTTGGCAATTTCCCTGGTATCAATGGCCGGGCTCATGCGGCGGTGCAGGGAAAACAGCATTTGCAGCTGCTTCAGATCCGCCTCGACCGCAGAGGCCATGTCCGGATATTGCAGCTTGCAGGCCAGCACACGGCCGTCATGGCCCGTGGCCCTGTGCACCTGCCCGAGGGACGCGGCGGCCGCCGGTTCCCGGCCGAACTCCGCGAACCTGTCCTGCCAATTGCTCCCGAGTTCCGCCCGCATCCGGCGTTTGACAAAGGCCCAGCCCATGGGCGGGGCGCTGGCCTGAAGTTTGGCCAGTTCGGTGGTGTATTCCGGCGGCAAGGCATCCGGTATGGTTGACAGCAGCTGGGCCACCTTCATCAGCGGCCCCTTCAGCCCGCCAAGAGCCTCCGCCAATTCAGCCGCATTCTTGGCATTGTCCAGCTCCATGCCAAACAGCTTGGCGCCCGCAAATTTCGCGGCAATTCCGCTCATATTCGTGCCCACCCGGGCATAGCGGCCCATGCGGGCACTCAAACGGTTGCTTTCGCGGTCCTTGGTCTTCGGCATGCCTTGGGGCGCTCCTTGAACAAATGATCAGATGCTGACGTCTAAATATGCGATCTGGCCGGGATATCCAGCCCGCAGACCCGCGCGGGGGTCAGCCCCTTACCCGCCAGTCAGGCGGGGACAGCCGGACAGAACCCTTCCAGCACCCCGGCCAGCGTGTCCCGGACGCCGGTCAGGCCCTTATACGCCAGTTGATCCGCGTCCAGATCAAGCATCTGGCGGCGCAAACCGGCGGCAATCTCAGCTCGGTTGTCCTGCTGTTCCAGGGCAGTCAGCGGGTCATGGTGGATCTTGATGGTAAAGAGGATATCGCCCGTGCCTTCCAGACGGCGCAGCGTCTGACGCTCAACCCGCAAGAACAGGCCGGCCAGGGCGTGCGCCTCCATATCCATCCGGATCACCCTGGGTTCGGGATGGTGCAGACCGCTGCCCTCGTGGAGCGACCAGTTAAAACGGCAGACCAACTGTCCCGGCTTCAGATTGTCGAACAGGCGCGCAACCATCATGCCCATACGGCTGCCATTGAAGCCGGGCACCGTTTCGTGAATGCCGGTCATGGACTGGCCGAATTTCTCCGCCAGCGACCAGGACGAGGGAAAGCAGAGTGACGCAGCGGCCAGGCGGTATCCTTCCGGGGACGGACTCATGATCACCAGATCTTCCTGCACGAGACGCGACGCGGTCAGAAGGGCATCCCCTCCTGCCATCCGGACCGGCTCCTTGAGCCCGTTGATAAAGACAGCGGCCCCTTCCATCCTGTGGGTCTTGCCGTGAAACCGGCGCAGATTGCCCACAACAAGCTCCAGCACCTCCTCCTGCGACGGACCTGTCTCCAGTCCGGCCCGGAAGACCGCATCGGGTCTGGACCGAAACAGAAGATCCTTGTTCGCCAGATGCCGGGCAAGAAACGGATCGGGCTCCAGCCAGACATCCTCCGGAATGGGTTTCAGCCCGACCGTGAACGGGCTGCTGGAGCCGTCATAAGGCGTGTGCTGAAAGGGCGGTGCAGAGGACATCTGAAAGCGGTCCCGGTCAGGCCCGGTCAAGCTCTTCCAGCTCGTCAATAATCCGCTCGATCACCGCCAGACCCTTTTTCCAGAAATCCGGATCGGTCGCACTCAGGCCGAAGGGCGCCAGCAGATCCGAATGGTGCTTGGTGCCGCCCGCCTTCAGCAGATCGAAATATTTCTCCTGAAACCCGGTCTCCGCATCCTCGTATACCGCAAACAGGGAGTTCACCAGACAATCCCCAAAGGCATAGGCATAGACATAGAAGGGCGAGTGGATGAAATGCGGGATATAGGTCCAGAAAGTCTCATACCCTTCGTTCAACCTGATCGCCGGACCCAGGCTTTCGCCCTGAACGGACATCCACAATTCGCCGATCTTGTCAGCGGTCAGCTCCCCATTGCGACGCTCGGTATGGACCTTGCGCTCAAAGCTGTAAAAGGCGATCTGGCGCACCACCGTGTTGATCATGTCCTCGGCCTTGGACGCCAGCATGATCTTGCGGGTGCGCGGATCTGCGGCCTTGGCCAGAAGCGACTTGAAAGTAAGCATTTCGCCAAAGACGCTGGCGGTCTCTGCAAGGGTCAACGGTGTTGGCGCCATCAGGGGGCCATTGTGGCCAGCCAGCACCTGATGCACCCCGTGGCCCAATTCATGGGCAAGCGTCATCACATCCCGGGTCTTGCCCTGATAATTGACCAGCACATAGGGATGCGCGCACGGCACGGTGGGATGCGCAAAGGCGCCTGGCGCCTTGCCAGAGCGTGCCGGAGCATCGATCCAGCCCTTGTCGAAAAAGCGGCCCGCAATCTCCGCCATGTCGGGGGAGAAAGTGTGATAGGCAGACAGCACCGTGTCCTTCGCCTCGTCCCAGGGGATGACCCGTGTGTCCGCATCGGGCAGCGGCGCGTTCCGGTCCCAGCTGTTCAGCTGATCCTTGCCCAGCCAGCCGGCCTTCAGTTTGTAATAGCGGTGTGACAGGCGCGGATAAGCCTCCCGGACGGCGGCCACCAGCGCATCAACCACCTCCCGCTCGACCCGGTTGGCCAGATGGCGGCTATCGGCGATATCCTTGAAATTCCGCCAGCGGTCGGAGATTTCCTTGTCCTTGGCCAGAGTATTCGTGATCAGTGTGAAGGTGCCCAGATTGTCCGAAAACGTCCGCCGCAGCGCCTCAAAAGCGGACTGGCGTTTGTCCGGCGCCGGATCGACCAGAAGATTGAGCGTCGGCTCGATCGCAAGATTTTCGCCGTTCACATCAAAGGTCAGTGAGGCCATGGTCTCATCGAACAGCCGGTTCCAGGCGTTGCTGCCGGTTACCGACTTTTCGTGAAAGAGTTGCTCGACCCGGTCTTCCAGCTGATAGGGTTTGCCCTTGCGAAGATCCTCGATCCAGGGCCTGTAGTGGTCCAGCTGCTCATTTTTGAGAGCCGCCTCGATCAGTCCGTCCTCCACCGTATTCAATTCCAGAGTGAAGAACAGAAGATGGGAGCTGGCCGTGGTGATCTGCTCCTGCACATCCCCATAAAATTTCTGCGCCGCCGGATCGATTGTGTTCCCGGCATAGACGAGACCGGCAAAGGAAATCAGTTTGCCCATAAGTTCTTCGAGATCCTCATAGGCGCGGATAGCAGTGACCAGAGCCGGAATATTGCTTTCCGCCATCTCGGCGAGCCGCCCCTTGTAGGAGGCTTCGAACGTCTTGGCCCGGTCAAGGCTCTCTTTCAGGTCCTGGGCCACTTCCGGCGCGTCCAGGGCCGGGTAAAGATCACTCAGGTCCCATTCCGGCAGAGCGCCCAGATCAGAGGCAGCAGTGGTATCGGGCGCAAGGACGGGACGCGGCAGGGGCATTGTTCACTCCGGTGGCAGATTGCCCAAGGGGCAAGGAACACGTTTAGTCTTTGTTTTAGATAGGACGGGCGGCAAGGACCGCGCAATTCTGAAAACCGATTTTTTTAACCGGCCTTGGACGATTTATTTACCCAAGTGCGACCATACTGCGTCGAAACGAGACATTTTGAAGCGAATTGATCCAGCCCATGCAAGCGACAAACGGCAAAATCCTTATTGTTGACGATGATCCAATCCAGCGCCGGCTTCTGGAAGAAGCAGTGCGTAAATTCGGCTATCGCTCGAAAACAGCGGAAAATGGCCTTGAGGCCATGCGCATCATGAGCGGGCCGGAAGCCAGCGAAATCGACCTGATCATTCTGGACATGGTGATGCCGGAACTGGACGGGCTCGGTGTGCTGGAGCAGCTGCGCGCCAACAAGACAGCCACGCCGGTGATCGTGCAGACCGCCCATGGCGGCATCGACACGGTGGTCAGCGTCATGAATGCGGGCGCTCAGGACTTCGTGGTCAAGCCGGTCGCGCCGGAACGGCTGAATGTCTCCATCCGCAATCTTTTGAAAACTTCGGCCCTTGAGGACGAGATCACCCGGTTCCGCAAACAAGCCTCCGGCACGCTGACCTTTGCCGATATCATCACCCATTCCGCCGCCATGGAGCGGGTGATCGATCTAGGCAAGAGGGCCGCCGCCTCCAACATCCCGATCCTGATCGAAGGGGAAAGCGGCGTCGGCAAGGAAATGATCGCCAGCGCCATTCAGGGCTCCAGCGACCGCCGGTCCAAGCCGCTTGTGGCGGTGAATTGCGGCGCCATTGCCGAAAATCTGGTGGAATCCATCCTGTTCGGCCACGAGAAAGGCGCCTTTACCGGTGCGGTCGACAAGCATGTCGGCAAGTTCCAGGAAGCCCATGGCGGCACCCTGTTTCTGGATGAGGTCGGGGAACTTCCACAGGACGTACAGGTAAAGCTGCTGCGTGCCCTGCAGGAAAACGAAATCGACCCGATTGGCGCCCGCCGTCCGGTCAAGGTGGATTTCCGCCTGATTTCAGCCACCAACCGGCGCCTGATCGATCAGGTCAAGGAAGGCGTCTTCCGTGAAGACCTTTATTACCGGCTGAACGTGTTTCCGATCTGGATCCCGCCCCTGCGGGACCGGCGCGAAGACATTCCCGCCCTCACCCGGCATTTCCTGGCCCGTTTTGCGGCCGAAGAAGGCAAGCCCCAGGTGGCCGGTGTTGCCCCGGACACCTTGGCCCTTTTGCAGGCCTATCACTGGCCAGGCAACATCCGCCAGCTTGAAAATGCAGTCTTCCGGGCTGTTGTCCTGTGCGATGGCGCCCAGCTGACGGTAAACGATTTTCCGCAGATTGCCGCCGCCGCCGACCAGCCTCTGGGCGGCCACCAGACCCCGGGCTTTCAGTCTTCCGGCAGTCCTGGACCCGAGGTCCAGAGCCCGGCCGCAACCCAAACACCCCCATCACATCAGGCGGCTTCGCATCAGGCAGCCCAGCCCCAGGCAGCTCAAGCGCAGGCTGCCGCCCGGACAGGGACCTCCCACACGGAGATGGCCCAGCCCCCTGCCCCCACCGCGTCGCAGCCCCATCCAGCGCCCCAGGCAGGGTTCGAAGGCGGTGCGCCCTTCGGCTTCATGCGCAATCTCGACCGGGAAGGCCATGTGCGCAAGCTCAACGATGTGGAAGAAGAATTGATTCGCGCTGCAATCAATCACTATTCCGGCCGCATGACAGAAGTCGCCAAGCGCCTTGGCATTGGCCGGTCCACACTTTACCGCAAGCTGAAGGAATATGGCCTGGAGGATGGCGACAAAAACGCGGCAGCGTGAGCCCTGTGTCCTGACGGACGGGGAAATCCTGCCCATAAGGCAAACACGACGATTTTTTGACGTATTCTGCCCCTATCCAACGCTGGGGAAGGTTTTTGAGACGTGCGCCTTGCGAGTTGTAATTTTGTCACATTTATCAAGCGCGCGAAAATAGGGTAAAAACTTCTTAACTTGCACAGATTAGACTGTTGCTCCTGCTGGGGAGCACAGGATGGGTGAAAGCCATCAAAACGGCGAGACAAAGATTGCAGAACCGCTTAGTTGATTTCAGCGTCGTCGGTTGGATGTGGCGCGCGGCCAAAGCTGCGGGCCTGATCGTGATCATGTCCGCGTGTTTTATCACGGCGGCTGTTGCCGAAACCCGCACCCTCAAGCTTTACAATACCCATACCAAGGAACGGGTCTCCATCACGTTCAAGAAGAACGGCCGCTATCTGCCGGCAGGCCTTCGGGAAGCCAACCGGTTCTTGAGGGACTGGCGCCGCAACGAGATCATCAAGATCGATCCGGAACTGCTCGACCTCGTATGGGAAGTCTACCAGCAAGTGCGTGCCAAGGACTATATCTACGTCGTCTCCAGCTACCGGTCTCCGGCCACCAACAACATGCTGCGCAAGCGCTCGCGCGGCGTGGCCAGGAACAGCCAGCACACGCTTGGCAAGGCAATGGATTTCTACATTCCCGGCGTCAATCTGGCCAAGCTGCGGGCCACGGGCCTGCGCAAGCAAGTGGGAGGTGTCGGCTATTACCCACGCTCCGGCTCGCCATTTGTTCACATGGACACCGGCAGCGTGCGCCACTGGCCGAAAATGAGCCGGTCCCAGCTGGCCAAAGTGTTTCCCGACGGCAAGACCTTGCACATTCCCTCTGACGGCAAGCCGTTGAAAGGCTACAAGATCGCTTTGGCAGAATCCAAATCCGGGAAGCGCCGCACCTCCAAGCCGACGCTGGTTGCCGACAGCAGGCCGAGACCGAGCAGCAACGCTCCCAGCACCCGCGACCAGAGCCTGACCGCGCCGGGCAAACCGATTCTCTCCAGTCCGGCCTCCAGCACCCCGGCTGCGCCCGCACCACGGACCGCAAAACGGAAAGAGACCAAACAGCCGGCAGGTGGCAATCTCTTTGCCGGTCTCTTTGGCGGCGGCCAGACCCGGGACCGGAACCAGGCGAACCGGGCCGGAGCCGTGGGGAATGCGGCCCCGGCACAGACTGCAGATGCTTCTCTAACCTTCGACAACCCTCCGGTTCCGGCCAGGAAAGTGCTGGCCAGCGGGGTGTCTCCCGTCCCCCCCGCACCACTTGTGGTGGCCAGTGCGGATACGACGGGTGCGCAAGCCCAGTCCCCGGTTCCGGCCGGGACACGGCTTACACCGCCCGGACCGACACCGCCTGCAACGGTCGGCTCCGTACCTGCGGCCAATACACTTGATGCCCAGCGTTTTGCCCTGGAAAACGGCCAGCCGGTCTTCCGGCCCCAGCCGGTGGCCAATCCAGCAACGCCGAACGAGGCCATTGACAGCCGCTTCCAGATTGCTGCCGCCCCAGCGCTGAAACCGAAACATGGCCTGAGCGATGCGGCCAAGCTTGCCGCCGCCGAGCTTGGCATTACGAATGCTGCGGCCGGATCCGTTCCGGTGCCCCGCACCCCACCGGCTAATGATCCGGTGGCCGCCATTGCTGCGGCCACAGGCGCTGGCACACCCTCACCGGCCCCGGCCCCCCGGCCCGAAACAACCCTGGCCTATGCCTCGGCTTCTGCCATACCGGCCAGCCTGACCAGCGCTTTGCGCCCGGCCGCTTCCCTTAACCGCTCCGAAGCCGCAGTCCGCCCCGGCGCAGCCTCCGAACCGGCCCGCGGTGCAAGCCGTCAACCGTCCCTGTCCGGCCGCATTCCAAGTGAAGAGATCCTTGATCCCATGGCCGGCTTTGCCCGTCTTCCGGACAAGTCGGAACCTGCGCTTCTCTCCGGCGCAGGCACCACCCGGCACAAGGCTTTCGCGCTTCTGAGCCATCCGAACCAGCGCGCTTTGAAAAACGTAATAATGCCGGGGAACCGGTTTGTCGCCTCCAGCTTTGCCGCGGCCCCCTATGGCACCTTGCGCGCCGACCGCTTCGCCGGTCCAGCCGTCGTCATCCTCCCGGTTCGCTACGCCCGCTGACGGCAGAAGCGTCTTTCCAAACATACACAGCCTCTAAAGGCGGCGCCCTCAGAAGGGTCAAAGCGCACCGCACCGCCTCAAAGACGCATTCCTTGTGCAGGTGCCTGACTAATTTCTAAGCACACTCACCCGCAGCACCAGGCAAACGCACTGTTCAGAATTTTAACACTCTGATTTCATTGAAATTTCTCAAAACTCCTGATCTGGCACGGTTTCTGCTTTAGTAATATCCGGTTGAAACCCGATCAATACTGCGTCCAACGGCGGACGCAATGGCAGTGTTGCCATGAGTGTTTCGCTCCGCCCGCGCCCCTTTTGCGCCGTGGCGAGGCGGATCGTCTGAGCGCCGTATACTCCTGCGCCCGAAAAGTTTTTGCACTGGTCATGCCGCGCTGTGTCTTGGGCACACGCGCCCGGATGCGGTCCAAGCGGTCAAAGACGTGCCGGCACTCATCCACCACTGCCATTTCCTTCCCGGGCCCAGTTTCCTGCCGGTCCCAGGTCCTCCCAAGGCTGCGCGCCTGGACAACTTCTTGAAAGGACGTTCCATGTCATATGTCTCACCACAGGAATTCGCCACGAAGATGATCGAGGCCGGCGAAGCCAAGGTGTTCATGTCCACCAAAGACACCCTGATCCGGGCCTATATGGCCGGGGCCATTCTGGCGCTCGCCGCTGCCTTTGCGGTCACGATCGCAGTCAATACGGGCAACTTCCTGATTGCCTCTTTGCTGTTTCCCGTGGGATTCTGCATGCTCTATCTGCTGGGGTTCGACCTTCTGACCGGGGTGTTCACCCTGGTGCCCCTGGCCCTGTGGGCCAAACGGCCGGGGGTCACGGTCAGCGGCATGTTGCGCAACTGGGGCCTGGTCTTCCTTGGCAATTTCGCAGGTGCCATGACCACCGCCATCTTCATGGCCGTGATCTTCACCATGGGCTTCAGTCAGGAGCCAAATGCCGTCGGCCAGAAGATCGGCGTTATCGGGGAGGCCCGCACGGTCGGCTATGCGGCTGCCGGCTGGGCCGGTCTTCTGACAGTCTTCATCCGGGCGGTGATGTGCAACTGGATGGTGTCCACCGGAGTGGTCGCGGCCATGATGTCCACCTCCGTCTCCGGCAAGATCATGGCCATGTGGATGCCGATCCTGGTGTTCTTCTATCTCGGCTTCGAACACTCCATCGTCAACATGTTCCTGTTCCCGTCCGGCATCATGCTCGGCGGTGATTTCACGTGGTTCGACTACATCGTCTACAACGAAGCGCCTGTGATCCTGGGGAACCTTGTGGGCGGTCTGACCTTTGTCGGCGGCATGATCTACGCCACCCATTACAAGACCTCTCCCAAGCGCAATGCCGGCTATGAAACCCCGGCGGCAACCCCGGCCGAATAAGCCGTTCCGTCCGGCTCCCGCCGCAAGCCGGCGGGAGCCTTTTTCATGACACCAGCACACCGGGCCCGATGAAACCACTGGCGCACCATTTGAAGGTCCAACTGGGGCAGTTTTCCTCGGCCGGCGTGAAACCTGCCAATCAGGATTTCCACGGGGCCGTGGTGCCGGAAGACCAGACGCTCGTGCACAAGGGCATCGCGGTTGCCTTGGCCGACGGGATTTCCAGCAGTCCGGTGGCGCATATTGCCGCTGAAACAGCAGTCAAATCCTTCCTGACAGATTACTACTGCACGTCCGATGCCTGGAGCGTTCGCACCGCCGCCTCCAAGGTGATCCGCGCCGCAAATTCCTGGCTCCACAGCCAGACGAAGCAGGCCGCCACACCCGACAAGGGCTATGTCACAACCTTTTCCGCCCTCGTTCTGAAGGGGCGGCAGGCGCATCTGTTCCATATCGGTGACAGCCGGATCTGGCGTCTCGCCGGGCAGAGCCTGGAATGCCTTACGGAAGATCACAGGCTCCAGCTGTCAGCCTGCGACCACACGCTCAACCGGGCCCTTGGCCTGTCACAAGCCCTGGACATCGACTCCCGCGCTCTCGATCTGCGGCCGGGGGATGTGTTCATTTTGACCACCGATGGCATTCATGAGGTGCTCTCCCCGGCCCATCTGGCAAAAGCCGTCTCCCAGATGCCCGATCCGGAAACGGCCGCACGGTTGATTGCCGAAGAGGCCATGGCAGCGGGCAGCACCGACAATCTGACCATTCAGATTGTCAGGGTCGTCAGCCTGCCCGATGCGGGCCTAGAAGACATGCTTACCGGCGAGGTCGGCCTGCCGCCCGCACCCCTTCCCCGCGTTCCGGGCACCCATGAGGGTTACCGGCTGCTAAGGCTGCTGCAGGCCACCAGCCGCAGCCATATCGTTCTGGCCGAAGATCCAGAAAGCGGCCACAAGGCCGTGCTGAAATTCCCTTCCCAGGATCTGCGCGAAGACCCGGGCTATCTGCGCCGTCTCGCCCTGGAAGACTGGATTGCCTGGCGGCTGTCATCCCCCCATGTCCTCAAGGCGGCCCGCCAGCGCCAGCCCAAACAAACGCTCTTTGTGGCCACCGAATTCATCGAAGGGCAAACCCTGCGCCAGTGGATGACGGATCATCCCCATCCGGATCTGGAAACCGTGCGCGGGCTTCTTGAACAGATCGCAAAGGGACTGCGCGCGTTTCACCGCAAAGACATGGTGCATCAGGACCTGAGGCCTGAAAACATCATGATCGATGCGGCCGGAACGCTGAAGATTATCGATTTTGGCTCCGTACGGATCGCCGGCGTCATGGAAGCAGCCCCATCGCTCAACCGGGCAGAGATCCTGGGCACCCACCAATATTCCGCGCCGGAGCTTTTTCTGGGCTATCTGGGCACCGCCCTCAGCGACCAGTTTTCCCTCGCCGTCATTGCCTATGAAATTCTGACCGGACAGCTGCCTTATGGCAGCTCTGTTGCCCGCGCAGACACGCCCAAAGCCCAGTCAAGACTGACCTACCGGCCCGCTGCCGCCTTGACAGCGCGTGTGCCCAGCTGGGTCGACGGGGCACTGGCCAAGGCCCTCCATCCAGTACCCGGCAAGCGCTATGAAGCGTTGAGCGCCTTTCTGGAAGACCTGCGCCGCCCCAACCCGCAGTTCCAGTCAGAACATGCCAGACCGCTTCTGAGCCGCAACCCGGTCCTGTTCTGGCAGCTTCTCAGCGCCGGCCTGGCGGTCCTGTGCCTCGCTCTTTTCTTTCACCTTTTCCCCCCAAAATAGGAGATCCGAATGTCCCCCCTCACACGCGAAGACATCACCACCTTGATCCTGTCGGCCAAGCGCCAGGCAGGTCTGACCTGGGAAGGCCTTGCAGAGCAGATCGGCATGTCCCCGGTCTGGACCCATTCGGCCGCCATGGGCATGAACGCCATGCCCGAGGACAAGGCCCTTGCCCTGACGCAGGCCCTCGGCCTGCCCCAGGAAGCCGCGCTGATCCTGCAGGAAAGCCCCACCAAGATCTGGGAACAGACCGTTCCGACCGACCCGTGCATATACCGCCTTTATGAGATCGTCGGCGTCTACGGCCCCACCATTAAGGCGCTCATCCATGAAAAATTCGGCGACGGCATCATGTCAGCCATCGATTTCGACATGAGTGTGGAGAAGGTCCCGCACCCGAAAGGCGACCGGGTCAAGGTCGAGATGAGCGGCAAGTACCTGCAATACAACGCCTGGTAATCGCGGGGCCCGGGACCCACTGGGCCCGCCTCCGCAAAGTCAGTTTAAAAGGACGCAGGGAGAGAGAGAAATGCATGCGCCTGTCGAAAAACGCGGGTTCAGCGAGGAGCAACTCGCCTACCTGGCAGACATCGTCGCCAAGTTCGGCCTGGACAAGGCGTTTCAGGCCGGCCCTGCCACCGGCAATGGCAATGTCACGGAGACTGTCTATGGCACTCCCCTGGAGGATCTGTGCAAGGAAGAAGTCGCCAAGTTCAATCTTCATCCGCTGGATCTGAGGGCGCGGATTGAACGCTGGACAGACCGCAATGAAATGGCGACCGGGCTGGACCAGTTTCTTCTGCGCCATTGGGGCTTTTTCAACGTGGAACCCAACAGCCCAGGATACATGGTTCGCCTGCGTCTGCCGGCTTGCAAATTGCGCGGTGATCAACTGGTCGCGCTCGCGGAAATCGCCGAGACCTATGCGGGCGGCTATGCCCATGTGACAACGCGGGGCAATTTTCAGCTGCGGGAAGTCCAGCCGAAAGATGTGCTCAATGTCATGTACGCCCTGGACCAGGCGGGCCTGTCCTGCCATGGCTCGGGTGCCGATTCCGCACGCAACATGACCGCCTCCCCCACGGCCGGCGTCGATCCGCAGGAGCTGATCGATCTTGCGCCATATGCGATCCGGCTATCCAACCGGGTGCTCAACACGCGGGAGCTGCAAGGCCTGCCGCGCAAGTTCAACATTTCCTTCGACGGCGGCGGCACCATTTCCACCGTCAGCGATTCCAACGATATCTGTTTCCAGGCCATCAAGGTGGCCGCCAATGACCGGGGGCTGGAGCCGGGCGTCTATTGCCGGATCCTATTGGGCGGCATTTCGGGCCACCGGGATCTGGCGCGGGACACGGGCCTGATCTGCACACCGGAGGAAAGCGTTCTGGCAGGCACGGCCATGCTGCATGTGTTTGTTGAACATGCGGACAGGACCAACCGCAAAAAGGCCCGGCTGAAATATCTTCTGGATGCCAAAGGCCTGGACTGGTTCCTGGAGCGCACCCAGGAAAAACTGGACAGCCTTGAAGCCGGGTTCCGGCTGACCCCGCTGTCAGCAGAGCACGACCTGCCACGCCCGCCCGTGCTCCGCCAGGCCCATATCGGCGTCCACAAGCAAAAGGCAGCGGGTGAGAATTACATTGGTGTTGCTCTGGAAATGGGCCGTCTGTCTCCGGACCAGATGCGGCTTGCCGGTCAGATCGCCCTGGCAAGGGGCAGCAACGACGTCCGGTTGACCGTATGGCAGAACCTGTTGATTGCGGGCGTAAAAGACGCGGACATTGCCGCCACGGTTCAGGAGCTTGAGGCCAGCGGCCTGCCCACCAGGGCCACGGCCTTCGCCGCCGGGGCGGTGGCCTGCACCGGCCGCTGGGGATGCAAGCTCGGCCTTGCCCACACCAAGGAAAGCGGCACCAGCCTGGTGCGCCATCTGGAGCAGAAATTCACCCTCGACCGGCCGATCAACATCCATCTGACCGGTTGCCCCAATTCCTGCGCCCAACATTATATTGGCGACATCGGCCTTGTTGGCACCACCTTGCCCGATGGCGGCGAAGGTTTTCATGTGGTGGTCGGGGGCGGCAGCGACCAGGATTACGGCATTGCCCGCCCGCTTTGCGGCCCGGTTCCGGCCGAGGATGTCAACGCCCTCGTGGAAACCATCATCGGCAACTACCTGAAGCGCCGCGTTCCGGGAACAAGCTTCCTGGACTTTGTACGCGCCCTCTCCGACGCAGACCTGCCCACCCTTCTGGACGGCGCCGCCCTCGCCGCCTGATCCCCTGTCAAGGAAAGACCCGAGCCCATGAGCCAGCATGACAAAGCCTTTCTGGAGAAGATCTCCGGGGCCTCATTGAAGGAAGAGCCTCAGATCCCGGCCGATTTTCTGCCGCCCGATGCACCTTTTGACGGGGCACAGAGAGAATGGCTGAACGGGATGTTCACGGGCCTGTTTGCCGTCACCAATGCAGCGGCGAGACAGGACCATGACGCCGTACCGGGCACCGCCCTGCAAATCCTGTTCGGCTCCCAGTCGGGTACGGCGGATGCCCTGTCCAAGGACTTGAGAAAATACGCCAGGACCCAAGGGTTTGAGGCCGCCATCGCCGAACTGGATTCTGTTTCCCCTGCAGATCTTGCCGCCGCCCATCATGTGCTGATCATCGCCGCCACCTTTGGCGAGGGTGAACCGACGGACAATGCCAGGAGCTTTTACGACAAACTCATGGCCGACGATGCCCCGCGCCTTCCCGAAAGCCTTCATTTCAGCGTCTGCGGGCTTGGGGACAGCAGCTATGCGAAATTCAACCAGGTAGGCCGGGATCTTGACCGGCGCCTTGGAGAGCTGGGAGCGACACGGGTTCAGGATCTGGCCGCCTGTGACGTGGCCTATGATGATGATTATACGGACTGGAAGACAGCCGTGTTTGAGACAGAGCCCTTCAAATCCGCCGCTGGGGCCGCACAGGCCGCCGAGCCCGAGGCACCGGGAGCAGCATTTGACAAGAACCACCCCTTCATCGCCACCCTTCTGGACTGCCGGTGCCTGAATGCTCCCGGCTCCGCCAAGACCGTGAACCATATCGAGCTTTCCCTGGCTGGCGGCGGCGAGGATCTGGACTATGTTGTGGGCGACGCCCTGGGCCTGTGGCCGGTCAATGATGCGGCCGAGGTGGACGCCCTGCTTGAGGCGGCCGGATTTTCAGGCCGGGAAACGGTTGAGCTCAAAAGCGGTCCGAGCAGCTTGCGTGCGGCCCTGCTGATCCGGCTGGATCTCAGCACAATCCCGCCGAAGACTCTCGAGCTCTGGAACACGCAAAAACCGTTTGAGGCCGCGCAGATCATCGATCTCCTGCCCCTTGCTCCGTCCAGCCTGACCCCGCAGCGGCTCGTGGACGGGCTGCGCCCGTTGCAGCCGCGCCTCTATTCCATTTCCTCAAGCCCGAAAAAACATCCGGGCGAAGTTCATCTGACGGTGGGAGAAGTGCATTATGAGCTGGAGGGGGCCGCGCGCAAAGGCGTTGCCTCCACCTATCTGGGCAACCGGCTCGCCCCCGGAGGCAATGCCGGCGTCTATATCCAGCGCTCCAGCCATTTCCACCTGCCGGAAGACGACAGCGTGCCGCTGATCATGATTGGCCCGGGCACCGGGATTGCGCCTTTCCGGGCCTTTCTGGAAGAACGCGAAATGCGCGGAGCGGCGGGGGAGAACTGGCTTTTTTTCGGCGACCAGCACGAGGCCACAGACTTTCTTTACCGGGATGATATCAGCGCCTGGCAGACGAGCGGCCTCTTGACAAAAACCAGCCTTGCCTGGTCCCGTGACGGGGCAGAAAAAGTCTATGTCCAGCATCTGATTGAACGCGAAGGCGCTGGATTCTTCGATTGGCTGCAGCGGGGCGCTGCGATCTATATCTGCGGTGATGCCTCCCGCATGGCCCAGGATGTCGATACGGCGCTGCGCAAGGTCATTGCCACGCACGGCAATCTGGACGCAGCCGGGGCGGACGCCTATCTCGCCGATCTCGCCAAATCCGGCCGCTACCAACGGGATGTCTATTGATCAGCGCCTGAGAACCGGCAAGGACCTGAGGATCTGCATCCAGGACAGATTGAACGGGCTGTCAGCTGCCCGGTCCTGGGCCAGCACCAGAACACAGGCCCCGGATCTGGAATAGGCTTCCAGAGACAGGCTGTCCCTGCTGCGCACGATCCAGAATGTCTCGATAAGCGCCGGATCGGCGAAGATCCGGCACGATCCGCTGGCAAGTTCGATCAGACCGCCATGGCGGGTGACGCCGTCGAGACGGCCGGATATCAGCTGCAGGCAGGCAGCGCTTGGAACGCCAACAGTCACGGGTTGGCGCATTTCGCACAGATAGCGCAGCATATGGGGAATGACCTGGCGGTCGACCTGCCAGGCCTGATCCCGGTCCAGGATTTCAAGCCGGTCATGACGGCCCCGGCCCTGATCCAGCAGACAGGCATCCAGGTTTGAGGTGATCCCGCTGGCACTGAAGGCTTGCTCCGGCGCGCGCCTTTGCAAAGTCAGCGCTCCCTCCCGCTGGCCACCAAAAGCCTCAGGCAGATAGGCGGCCAGATCCTTTTCCCTTGTGCCATACATGAGCACATCAAAGGCAAGTTCGTCTGACAGGGACGCGATATAGCATTTATGCGCTGCCCGCCCCAGATCATCAAACACCTGCAGGGACGGCGCCTCCCGCTGCGCCTCATCCCCTTCCACCGCCACCAGCGTTTCGATCCCGTCCGGCAGCAGCCGGAGAGCAATGCCGCTATTGTCGAAGGTCAGCACTTCACCTGCCAGCATCGGCTTTTGATACATGCCGAGATCGCTCATGACGGCGGCTTCGTTCAAGGTGGTCGCGATCACCCGCACGAAGCCGGGCAACCAGTCCCGCAGCAGATCAATCCCCTCATCCAGCCCGCGCGCCCTCCGGCCCGCTGACAGGAACAGATCGGCCAGATCACAGGACCGGTCCTGAGGCGCCCGGGACAGGGGCTCCGGCCGGGTCCCGTTGTCCACCACCAGCCTGGGCCCAAACCTGTGCCCCTTTACCATCTTGTTCACGAAGGACGGCTCCCCTGCCGGATGTCATGCCAATCTCAACTGATAGAGACGTCAGTAAACGTCGCGGAGATAGCGTTTTTCGCGCTTGAGATTGGCTACATAAGCCTGCGCTCCGTCTTGCGAATGGCCGCCAAACTCGGCAATGACCTGATGCAGTGCCCGGTCCACATCCTTGGCCATGCGGGTGGCATCACCGCAGACATAAAAAGAGGCCCCCTCTTCCAGCCAGGCATAAAGATCCTTGCCGTTTTCCTGCATCCGGTGCTGCACATAGACCTTCTGGTCCTGGTCGCGCGAAAATGCGAGATCGAGCCGGTTCAGGACGCCCTGCCGGCTAAAGGTACTGAGCTCATCCTGATAGATGAAATCATGGGCCTTGTGCTGATCGCCAAAGAACAGCCAATTCGGCCCCTTGCCCCCTGCTGCACGGCGCTCTTGCAGGAAAGCGCGGAACGGGGCAATTCCCGTGCCCGGTCCGACCATGATCACCGGCCGGTCCGTGTCCTGCGGCAAGCGGAAGCTGTTGTTGGGGGACAGGAAGATGCCCGCGCTGCCGCTGTCCTCCACCCGATCGGCCAGGAATGTGGAACAGACCCCGCCATGGTCGCGGCCATGGCTGCGGTAACGCACGCTGGCAACGGTCAGATGAATCCGGTCCGGCACCTCCAGCGGACTGGAGGATATGGAATAGGCCCGGTGCTGCAACGGCTTCAGCAGCTTTGAAAATGCGCCCGCAGGCAGGCTTTGCGGTGCAAGCAGATTGAGCAGATCCAGAGTGTCCCGGCCCCAGAGCCAGGCCTCCAGAGCTTCCTTGTCCCCATGTTTGACTATGTGGCTGAGTTCCTCGTTGCCGGCCCGCTTTTCAACTTCGGCAACAAGGTCCTTAGACGGCGTAACAATTTCAAGCCGGTGCTGCAATGCGTCGCCGAACGGCCCGTCAATTCCCTCGACTGACGCATCATGATCCACCCCAAGCCAGGCCAGAAGGCTGGCAACAAACGCAGCGTCATTGACCGGCATCACCCCAAGCGCATCGCCCGCCTGATAGGAGATGCCGCTGGTGCCGAGGTCAAACTCGAAATGACGGATTTCCTTGCTCGACCCGTCCCCGGACAGGAGCCGGTTCACCGGCATTTGCGCCAAATAAGGGGACTTCCGGGTCCATTTCGGCCTGGCCGCCGCGCTTCCCGCGTCCGGACCGGCCACCGGTGCACCACCACCGGCGGCCGGACCGGCCTTGCGCTCGCCAGCCAGCTTCGGCAGAGCCTCAGCTATCCAGCCGGCAGCTGCATCTTCAAAATCGATATCGCAATCCACACGGGGCAGCAGACGGCGGGCACCCAGCTGTTCCAGACGCGTGTCGATCAATTTGCCCGCCTGGCAGAAGTCGTCATAGCCCGTATCCCCAAGGGCCAGCACACCGAAACTCAGGTTTTCCAGGCGCGGCGCGTTTTCCGCCGACAGGGCGTCCCAGAACAGCTGGGCGTTGTCCGGCATCTCGCCTTCGCCGTAAGTGGAGATCACAACCACCAGATCAGTCACGGCCTGCAAGGCGTCCAGGTCAACATCATCCAGCGCCTTGACCACCGGGGCCAGACCATTGGCCTTCGCTGCGGCCGCTGCATCCATAGCAACGGTTTCCGCATTGCCGGTCTGGGTGCCGAACAGGATATGCACCTCCGCTGGCCCGGCTCCCGTTTGCGCCGCCGGGGCGGCCGCAGCAGCAGGTCCCTGCAGGGCCAGGCGCGAATGCAGACCGGCCAGGAACCCGGACAGCCAGGAACGCTGATCCTCGTTGAAGGGGGCATCTTTCGGAATGAAGGGAATTTGCATTGTTCTTGTCTCGTCTCAGCGCGCATGGGCGGCCGTGAAGGCCATCAGGTCGTCAAGGCTGTGCCGTGCGAACAGTTCCTCGAAACTGGGCAGGGAGCCGACAAGCGCGCGGTTCTTGGCATTCTGGAACAGGATCCAGCCATAGGTGCCCGGACTGTCCATGGAAAGGACATTCCGGCGGGCAAGCGCGGTCTTGTAGTCCCGCAGCCGTTTGTCCGCGATCAGCACGGCCAACTCCTGATCGTCATATTCGCTGACCGCCGTGCGCGCTGCACTCTGCAGCTTTTTCAACAGTGCAAAATCCTCCGTCAGCAGGAGATTGCGGGCCGCCTTGTCCACTGCCTCGTCGGTAATGCTCCGACTGCCCTGCACCCGGCCTAGCGCAAGCGACTGGGCCGTGGACATGACCAGATAGTTGTTCAGAAGAACAAACATCTCCTCAGTGTCCGTCTCGCCATAGCCGGGCACCGCTCCGTCCAGAACCGGTGCGCCGGATTTCAGGGCTGTCTTGAATTTCTGCATCTGGTACGCCACCAGCGCGCTGCTCAGTTCCTCAATCAGCTCCTTGCGCGAATGGGCCGCCAGGATCGCATCACTGTCCTGATAAAGCCGCAGGGATTTCGGCATGGCGTAGACGAAATTGCGCCGCTCGCTCTCCCAGTTGTCCAGAAGCCAGACGGCCTTGGCCGAGCCGGTTGCCTCCGCATGAAGGCTCAACAGGAAATGGACCGCATCCGCATGTATCCGGGCCAGCGGCGCCTCCTCGCCGAGGGCGCCCAGATCCACCGAATCGTGACTGACTTTGGAGCCAAGCTCACCGTAAGGATCGTACTGGTAGGCAAAGCCGCCGCTCATGCCATTGGCAAAGCCCTTGCCAAAGCTGCCAATGTTCAAGACCGCACCATTGGTCATGTATTCGCAGCAGAATTCGCCAACCCCTTCAACAACGGCCGTTGCGCCGGAATTGCGGACTGCGAACCGGTCCCCGGCCTGCCCCTCAATAAAGGTGCGACCACCCGTGGCCCCGAACAGGGCGAAATTGCCGATCAGGACATTGCCGCCAGCATCCCCGGACCCGCCGCCGGGAGAGCGCACGATCAAGGTGCCACCACAGGCGCTCTTGCCGACCCCGTCATTGCAGGTGCCGCTGTGGTCGAGGCGCATGCCGTCATTGCAGAAGGCGCCGAAAGACTGGCCAGCGGCGCCCGATGTCTCAATCCGCACCGTGTCCGCATCCAGATAACGGCGGCCCCGGTCATCCTGCAGCACAGCTGGAGACAACTTGCCGGACAGGGCCTCGCCCTCGTGGTTCAAAAGGCGCTCAATGTCGATGGCCAGCTGACCGGCCACCGTCTTGTTGCAGGTGTTCAGCTGTGCGTTCGGCCGCAGCCATACGGTCTGTGCGCCGTCTTCCAGAAGCTCCTTGCGGACTGTCTCCGCAAAGCGGTCATCCAGCTGAAAGTCCTTTTCCAGATAGACCGGGTCCTCAACCTGCCTGTCTTCAACACAGGCCAGCATGGAGGTCAGATCCAGATGCCCCACCTGGGCCGCGTGGTCGATCAGGTGTAGAAGATCGCCCCGGCCTCGCGCCGCCCCAAGAGACGGCAGGCCGAGCCCGGCCAGGATTTCCCGGGTCTCGTGGGCAATGTTCAAGAGATACTGGGCAAGCGCGCGCGGATCGCCATCAAACACTTCCGGATTGGTCGTCAATCCGGCCGGACATTTGACATTGCAGTTCTTGGCCATGACGCATTTCAGCATCATCAGCGCGGTGGTGCCGAATTCAAAGGAATCCGCCCCGAGACAGGCCGACTTGACCACATCGCTGGCGGTCTGATGGGCCCCGGAACAACGCAGCACCACCTTCTGGCGAATGCCGTTGGCGCATAGCGCCTGATGCACTTCGGCAATACCGATCTCGGCGGAGCGGCCGGTATATTTCAGGCTCGTCACGGCCGCCGCCCCGGTGCCGCCGGTGTTTCCGGCCACATTGATCACATCGGCCCCGGCCTTGGCAACGCCCACCGCAATCGTGCCGATGCCTTCGGAAGACACCAGCTTGACGATCACCCGCACCCGCGCCGCTTTCGCATCATGGATGAGCTGGGCCAGATCCTCAATGGAATAGGTGTCGTGATGGGGGGGCGGCGATACCAGCTCCACGCCGGGCGTACCGCCCCGGGCTGCCGCAATTTCCACCGTCACCTTGGGCGCAGGCAGCTGCCCGCCCTCGCCCGGCTTGGCGCCCTGGCCGATCTTGATCTCGATTTCTTCCAGGTTCGGGTCAGCCAGATAGCCCGCCCAGACGCCGAAGCGGCCAGAGGCAAACTGCTTGATCTTGGAAGAGCGGATGGTGCCGTAGCGCGAAATATGTTCCCCGCCCTCGCCGGAATTGGACATGCCACCCGCCATGTTGGTGCCATGGGCCACCGCCTCATGGGCCGCAGCCACCAGCGCTCCGTGGCTCATGGCCCCGCTGGCCAGAAGCGGGGTGATCGCGCTGGCTGGCTGGACCTTCCGAAGGGCAATGCCATCGGGCGCAGGGCAGATCCGGCTCAAAAAGGCCGCAGCCTTGCCCTCAGCACGCACCTTGAGGTGGCTGTCTTCCAGCCAATGACCCTGGATCGCCCCGCCAAACCGGCGCACAAGCGCCTCGGCCAGATCAGAGCGCCGGGTCAGTTCATTGCCGCCAGCCCCGGTCAGGGCCAGTTTGAACCTATCCTCCGCCTCCCGGGCACAGGTCAGGCCCCGGATCTGGAAGGACGTATTTCCAGCAAGGGAAAAGCGGCGGAACTCGCGTTCAAATTCCGGTGCGGAGGCCGCGAACGAAACATCCGCCGGAAAGTCCAGAACATCGCGCAAGGCGGCCGGGCGGCGCGCCCGCTCCTCCGCCATCATGCGCGAAAAGGCCCGGTAGCCCGGAGTGACCGTAAACGCGTCGATCATCTGCGGGGTCAGCGTTTCGAAATTCGTATAGGTATAGGCGGTTTCGTCCAGCCCGAACGCATCCTGCAGCCGGTCAACCGGCAGAAGGCGCAGATAGTCGTCCTCCGCCCCCGCATCCGGATTGCCATTCAGCTGCACAGCTTCCTCGGTCATGTCGACAAAGCCGCGCACCGCGGTGGTGCCATAGGAATGGCCGGCCCCTTCCGCCCGCTCCTTGAAGAGGCCCAGCAGCGGAATGTCCTTTTCGCCGCTGACAGTGCGCGCGCGCTCATGCCAGTCATGAACGGCGGCTGCAATCGTCTCAAAGCCGACCCCGCCCACCGGCGTCTTCACATTGGGGAAATAGCGTTTCAGAACCGGATCCTGCGTGTCCAGGAAGTTGGGCTCGAAAAATTCCCCGCCAATATAGCTTTCCGCCGTGCACAGGCCGACCTTGCCCATAGTCTTGAGCAGCGACTTTTCCGCCGCCTTGGCAAAGCGCCTGAAGGCCGCGTCCGCGTCTTCCGGGAAGGTTTCTTCCGCCCGCAGCTGGACCGCCAGCGGATAGACCGCAGACGCGCCGAACCCAAGCGCGATGGCAATATGATGGGCCGAAGAGATCTGGCCGCTTTCCACGATCAGCGAGGCCTTGAGCCGCAGCCCTTCCTCAATCAGCTTCTGGTTGACCGCCGAGACCACCAGCGCCGTCGGCAGGGCCGCACGGCCGGAGGCAACCTGGCGGTCGCTCAGGATCACGATGCCGCCCTTGTCCGCCACATGCTCTGCCACATCTGAGCAAAGCGCATCGATCGCCGCTTTCAGGGCAGACGCATTCGCCGCCGGGTTGCCTGACACCGGACAATAGAGCATTTCCGCGACCCGGACCGGCGTCACGGTCTGGGTGCGCAGCCATTTCATGTCCGTGCGGGACAGGATCGGGCTTTCGATCACCACCTGTTTGTGGTCCGACCCGGTAAAGCTCGGTTTGCTGCCCAACGCCACGCGCAAGGTCATGCCATCGGCTTCGCGGATGGAATCGAGCGGCGGATTGGTCACCTGGGCGAAGCGCTGGGAAAAGTATTTCGCAACGCCGCCTTCCCGGTCGGACAGGGCATTGATGGCGGCGCCATAGCCCATGGCGGAGATCTTCTCCGCCCCGGTGGCCAGCATCGGGTCCATGAGAAAGCGGAAGCTTTCCTGATTGTGGGAATATGCAACGTAGCGCTGGTGCAGTGACAGGTCGCCCTCATAGGGCACAAGCCGTCCGGGGATCTTGATCGGCTCGCCCCGCTCCTCGGCAAGGTTCAGCCGCGCTTCGGCCAGAAGCGCCATGTAATCCCGCTCCGACGCCAGCCGTTCCAGAGTGTCGCGCGTTTCCCAGAGGCGCTTTTCGCGATGGTCATAATAGAGCATGCCGCCAGCTTCGATCCGCCCACGCCGTAAAATATCTTCCGGCGGGAAGTTGATCTGCCCCGCCTCGGACATGACGGTCAGATATTCGGCCGTTTCGGTGGAGCGCAACGGGCGTAGGCCCAGCCGGTCCAGCCGGGCTCCAACAATCGTGCCGTCGCTGAAGATCAGCGCCGCCGGGCCGTCATTCTTCTCCTCATAAAGAGAGAAATATTCCAGCATTGCCCGCACATCCGCGGAAAGCGAAGGATCGTTTTCCCAGGCGGGCGGCATCATTGAGACCACAGCGGTCACAAGATCCAGCTCGTCCTGCAGCACACGGCCCTGCAGGGTCTGGTCCAGACGGCAACTGTCCGACTGGCCACGCGGGCGGATGATGCTGGCGTTTTTCGCGCTCGCAACGGCCGCTTCCGACAGCCGGTTCTTCTTGTCCGTATTGAGTTCCCCATTATGCGCCATCAGGCGGAACGGCTGCGCCATGCTTGGATGGGGATCGGTGTTTGTGGAAAACCGGGTATGGAAAAACAGGGTGTGGACCTTGTGCGCCGGGTCGCGCAAGTCGGTAAAATAGGGCACCAGCTCATAGGAATTCAGCCGCCCCTTGAACACTTGCGTGCGGGCACTGAGCGACAGCGGATAAAGCCCGTCCAGCGCGGCATCCGTATAGGCCTTGGCCTCAATCGCAAGCAGGGCCTGGTGCACGGTTTTGTCGCAGATCACAGGCGTGCGCTCGTCAGCGGACACGAAAACCCATTGCCGGATCGGCAGCTGATAGGGCACGGCGCGCGGGCGCAGGGCGGCATTGTCCACCGGCACATCCCGCGTCAGGATCACCTCAAACCCATGCAATTGCAGCACGGTCTCCACAAGGGCTTCCGCCGCCGGATATTCGGCAGGATCGTTGGGCAGAAAGAAATTGCCAACGCCGAATGTGCCGGGTGTGAGCGTGTCCCGGCCGGTCAGCTGGCGGAAAAACGGTTCGGACAGATCAATCGACACACCAGCGCCATCGCCAACCCCTTCTGACGACATGCCGCCGCGATGGGGGACCGCACACAGGGCCTCATGGGCCAGCTCAAGGACGTCATGGGTCTGGACACCGTCCTTGCGTGTGATGAAACCAACCCCGCAGCTGCTCTTGGCGTCCTGCGGGTCGTATAATCCGAACTCACCCTTATGCACCTATATGCGTCTCCTCAATCTGTTGACCTTCTGCCGCCTGCCTTGTCCGTCGCGCGCACCGGCGCATGCAAAACCCGGCCGGACCGCAAACGCGGACCGTGCCTTGTCAAAGGTTCTGAACATTCAGGATATTTTGGCTGACCCGGACCTCCCGGTCTGGGCTGGCGGAACCTTAGGCCACTTGGGTATTAAACTTGACTAAAAGTTTCAAGTTTATTTTTGACAACGCGGAAGAACCGGAGAACCTGCAGAGCCGGACGGCGGATCTTTGTCAGCTTGACCTTTTCCCAGCGGCGCGGGTTTCCCTTGGGCGAGATGGAGGCTTTGGCCGCCGTTGCACAAAACAGGTTCAGGCAGATTTTTTTTGAAGCGATCAAGGCCCGCAAAGCGCTGCGGATCGAGCGATACTCTAAAAGAGTGCGAAGGGCTTCTCGCAGCAAATAGAAGCTGGAAAGGCCCACTCATCCGGAAATTCTACAGAAAACGGCTTCAAGAGCCCATCCGTTCCGGAGGCGCTGTCCCCTCCATCGTTCATGATGAGCTGGCAGCCGGGTTCGGTCTTGACAATAAGCCGGTCAGGCGGCGCGCGGATCACACCCAAAGTGCAATATCCGGCCGGACCTTTTTGTCAGAAGACACCCCAGAAAAGTTTTGGCACTTCTTAAATTTACTTAACGTCATTATTTGCCGGAAAATAAACCCCGACCGTGCACCGGATCAATTCTGAACAGAAGTTAATTTGACCTTGCATAGCCCTCTCCACATGTATGGGAACGTAATCGTTGCACATGTCTCCCGGTCGGGGCTTTGACCGGGGTTCGCCACCGCCAGTCATGTCTTCACACATACCGTTATTGGGCCGGGGTCTCCGGTCTTGTGCTTCCTGTTCGGGTTGGAGCGAATACTATGGCGAACATAGATCACGTGCGGACGTGCGCCAGTCCTTTTGGACCTGACGTGCTTCCCGCAGGGTTTTTAACACAAAAAGGGTGCTCCCAAGCCCTTGCCCGGATCACATGCCCAACTTTGCATTCTCGCCTGAAAGCACCGTTCCCGCTCCTGCGGGACACCGCCCAGCCCCATAGCCGCATCCAAAAGCCATCCCGCCAATCCCCCTGCAAAACAATACCCTGGCAGACCTGCCGATTGACCCCTGTGCCGCCCGCAGCCGGTCTTCTGCAAGACCGCGCATGTCTTGAAACTCCGGCGCTGAGGCGCCAGGAGCCGCGCCGCTTCAGGTCCGGTTCCGTCCAAATTCAAAGGTAGCCCGATGTCACGAATCACAAAGTCACTCGCCCATGTGCTGATCGGATCAGCCGCCCTCACGCTTGGCACCCAGGCCCAGGCGCAGGATGTCACGTCAAAGGTCATCGACGGGTCCTGGGACACGCCTGCCGGCTTTTTCGCCTATGTGGAATATGAATTGTCCGGCGAGCCGCTTGCGGAAGGGCTTGGCCTCAATCTCGACGTTCTCGACCCGGACCAGGCCAACAAGCCGGATCCGTTCGATTTCAGCGCCGGGATCCTGTCCTATGAAATGTCCGAAGAGGCCATGTACTCGGTCTATTACAAGTCTGGCCTGGGTCCACATCTGGCCAATGGCCCGGTCAACCTCAAGCGGGCTGGCAAGGGCAACCCTATGGAAGCGCTTGGCAAGCGGGTGGTGGATCTGGCAGCTGCAGCGGGGGAAACACCTGCCGACCTGCCGCAAAATTTCTATCCGATCACGTTCCCCTTTCCCAAAAGCACGCCGCAATTCGCCAAGCCGGTGGACGTAGCGGTTCAGGCCACAACACCGATGGATGTGGTCACGGATGCCGGCCATGCCAGATCGATCCAGGCGGTGCTGCCGGCCTATTTCCGCGACTACAAGACCCTGCGCTGGACCGGTCAGGGCGCTGTTCATGCCTTTACGCCGGAAACCGCCGGCATGGGTCTTTTGAAAGACGTGCTTTGGGCCCAGGATTACATGCGCCAGATGCATAAAGTGTCCACGGATGAGGCCCTGGACAATGTCAGCGGCCCCCAGACAGACAAGGACCCGGATATCGCTCTTGGCGATGTCGGCTCGGACGGCTTCAACGGGAACATGCTGACGGAAATTTCCTGGGACGCGCTGACAATGATGCGTGATCAGTTTGCCTATGACGGCACAAAACTGGGCGCCAGAATCCCGGTGGACTATGATGCCAGCGCCTCTCCGGTCTGGTTCCCCAACCGCATCCATGTGGACATGACCCGGAAAAACGGCGTCTCAGCAGTCGGCAAGGCCACAGTGGAAGACGGCAGCTCCAGCCTGCGCTCGCTCTGGTCCATGCTTTGGCCACTCGGCGAATTCTACGGCTTTGCCGATCAGCGCACGGTCAATCACAACAAAAAACCGGAATTTGAGGCCGTCTTTGATGGTGCCCCCTTCCCGGCCGCTCCGAAGGAAAATCTCGGCACCGGCCCGTTTGCCAAAAAAGCGGCGGATGATCCTTTCACCATCGTGCAGGAACTGACCCGCCTGACCTCGCAAAACCTTCTGACCCTGAACTACGACAAAAAGGACGGCATTTTCCTCGACACCTGGAAAGACGGCAAACAGGGCACCAAAAGCACCACCTATGACGCGGCCTATGCCATGGTGGCCCTGCGCATCTATGAGCGGGCAATTGACGCTTTGCCGGTGGGCTACGCCTCGGCCAGCAGCGGCAAGTCCCTGGAAACAGCGGAAGGCAAACAGGCGCTGAAGGCGATCCGGTCCGAAGCCGATTTCATGCTCACCAAGCTGATCGGCAAGGAGGGCCTAATCTCCGACAGCTATGACACGGTCAAGGGCCCGTCCGGCACCCACTCGCTTCTGGCCCAGTTCGCGGCCCTGCGCGGGCTCAGCGCCGCATATCTGGCAACGGGAGACGAAAAATACCGCGACGCAGCAAAATCTCTCTATTTGGCCGCAGAAGCCCATTTCTTCGATCCCGCACTCGGTATATTTAACAATCATCCGGGATCATCGTTCGACGTTGACCCGAGAACAGCCGGAGTTGTCAGCGGGGGCCTTCGCGAGTTGATGCTCAACCTTGTTTCACGCTCGGATCCCTCAGATCCGAAGCTCAGCCTTTCCCATCTGTCCGAGCGCTATGCGGCCTGGTTCAAGACCGTTGCGCTGAAGCTGCAGCTGGCCGAATGGCTGAACGACACCGGTGAACACATGACCGCCAAGAATGATACCGGTGATGTGAACGAAAACGGCGTGAAATCGGTCACCTTTGCAGGCGGCCCGAACGGCACGGCAGCCGTCATGGCTTCCAAGGTCGAGATAAGCCCTGCGAACTAGGCCGGACACCGGCGCATATTGGGCAGATGGCCGGGCCGCCGGCCATCTGGGAGAGGACAAGCTGGATTGAACCGCGTGGACGAGGCCTTGACATCCAACCCGGCACCAACCGGAGCGCAATCCGGCACACGGCATCAGCCCCGGACCCGGCCGGCGGCTGATGCGCAGCCTTTGTCCCGCTCCGGTGCGCCTTCCCCCTTCCAGCGCAGGCTGCGCAGCCTCGCCCGTTTGTCCATGAAACTCATCCGTCCGGTGGAAGCCTGTCTTGTGCTGTTGCTGGCCACCGGCCTGATGATCACCGAATACACCCACGTGCCCTGGGTTGTGAAACGCTGGGCGCTGACCGTTCATCTGGCCGCTGCACTCGTGCTGTTTCCAGCCGTCATTCTCATCTTCTGGGCCCTGCACCGGGGCCATCTGGCCGCCAGCCGGCGCCCCCGGTTCCGCCGCACCGGCCGGACCATCGAAATCCTGTTGCTGGTCATGGTGCTCTGCGGCGCATGGCTGTTGTTCATTGGCGAGAATTTCTCGGCCATCGGCACCGCCGCCCATCTCATTCATCTTCTTCTGGCCGTGCCACTGATGGCCGTGGTGCTGTGGCATTCCTGGCCCCGCAGCACCTTGCGCACCCTGCTCCGCCGTCTTGGACTGACCTCCCTGACCGCGGCGATGATGGCTCTCTCCTCCGCCGGCAGCGAGCTTCACGCAACCCCGGCAGCGCCTTCAAAGGCAACCGCCAGCACATCGCTTTTGTTCAGTGCGGACAAATCCGTTCTCTACAGTGCCAATTTCGAGGCAGGCTCAGTGTCGAAAATCCGCCGCAAGGACGGCAAGCTGCTGAGCGAGGCCCAGCTTGGACGGGAGATCCGCACCGTCGCCCTCAATGACGACGAGACCCTGCTCGCCGTTACCGACCATGGCGGCGACATGGTGCATATCCTGGATGCCAAAACCCTGAAGACAAAGGCGTCCCGCCACCTGGCCAGCAAACCCTATGGGGTGATCTTCGATGCCAGAAATCAGCTGTTCTGGGTGAGCGCGGGAGAAAGCCACACCCTTTACGGGCTCGACACGGATGCCCGGATCAAGGTGACGCTGAATGTGGAAGACACACCGCGCGGGCTTGCGCTGCTGCCCGATGGCCGCCTGCTGATCACCCATGCGCTGACCGGCGCAGTGTCGATCTATGACACAATGGTGCTGCCGCCCAGGCTTGAAAAGACCATCCGACTGGCCAAAAGCACCAATGCCGATCCAACAAAGTCCCAAGGGGTCCCGAGAGCGCTCGACCGGATCGTGCTGAGCCCGGATCTGAAACAGGCCTGGCTGCCGCACCACCTTTGGAACTTCACCCATCCCTTCCAGTTTCAGACCAACCTCTTTCCCGCGCTCTCCGTGCTCTGGCTGGAACAGGGCAAGGAGCACGAGCTGGTCAACCGGCGCAAACAGCTGTTTGCGCAGATCAACGTGATTGACGCGGGCAATGTCCAGCGGATCGTGTCAAACCCTTATGACGCGGCCTTTTCGGAAGACGGCTCCAAGGTCTATGCGGTGATGGCCGGGAGCGAGGACCTGGTGATCTTTGATCTGTCCCGCGCTCCCAAAGCCTCTGGGGACGAAGATGCCAAAAGCGGCACGCTCGGCGCCATGGCCTCCAAAGTCTTTGCCCTGCCGGGTGAGAACCCGCGCGGGATCGTGGTGGATGGCAACGATATTCTGATCCAGAACGCCATGGGCCTTGACCTCTCGCTGATCTCCGCAGGCGGCGGCGGACCATTTTCGCAAATGTCCGTCACCAGCCCGAGCTTTGCAAAACTGGTCAGCAAGGACCCGCTTGACCCGCATCTGCGCCGGGGCTTGAGGCTGTTTCATCTTGCCAAAACCGCAGCCTTTCCCGACGCGCCCATGGCCGGGCGCAACTGGATGAGCTGCGCCAGTTGCCATTTGACCGGGTTCAACTACACCAATGGTGCGCTTTTCCGGGACACGTCCCGGGACATCACCCGGAACGCCGTTCCGGGCCACTTCAGTCTCAAATCCTTCGTCAGCGGCAATTTCGTTGGCGAATATATCCGCATGGCCCAGCAGACCCAGGGCGGCATGGGTGCAGATCCCCAAAGCACTTCACCAAAAATCGACCCGGACAACCCGCCGCCGGAGGTTGCCGCAAGGATGCGGGATCTGCATGCCTATGTGACCTCGGATTACAATCTGCCACTCCTGTCCACATGGCTGCGCGGGGAAGACGGCTCCGGAGCGGTCGATCACAAGGACTGGATCAATCCGGCCCTTTGCGGCACGTGCCACAGCAAAATCTATCAGGAATGGACCGGCTCGATGCACCGTCTCATGGGCGAGTCCAATCCTTATTATGTGGTTTTGGAAGACCTGGCTGCGAAATCGGTTGGCGAGCCCTTCCGGGTCTGGTGCATGGGCTGCCATGCGCCCCAGGCGCTGCTGTCGGGCAAACGCAAGACCGGTGGCGGCCAGGGCGTTGCCCAGTTGTTTGCAACGGACGGCAAGGCACTTGAGGCACGGCTGAAGCACTATGTTCATGCCATTGACGAGGGCACTGGCTGCGTCTTCTGCCACCGCACGAAAAAAGTGGAACTTGCGGGCCCAACCGGCGGCGGCAACGCGAGTCTCCAGATCTCCTTGAAAGACCGGCAAACCTATCCGGGAGAAGCCTCCTCCTCTCCGGCGGTGCGCTGGCTGGCCGAACGGGCGATCCGGGCAGAGCCGGAAGAACATGCCCGCTCCTTCAGCCCGCCAGCCCTGAAAGGCCCGGAATTCTGTTCCGCCTGCCACGAGGAATTCACCCCCGGCTTAGGCGCGCAAACCACCTCCACCTACTCCGAATGGCTCGCCTCCCCGTATCACGACAGAGACAATCCGGCCGCCTCCACCACCTGCAATGACTGCCACATGAGCCTGAATGTCACCGGCAGCGATCCGGCGCCGGGCATTGCCACCGATGGCGGCCCCGTCTCGCCCCGCTACCGGTCGCACAATTTTGTCGGGGCCCAATACCATCTGGCCGGGCTGCGCAGCCCGGAGCGCCGCCGGATGACAATCGAACACTTGAAGAGCGCTGCGGAGCTGGAGACCTCTTTCAAGGCAGAAGCAGATGGCAGCGGCGATGTGGTGGTGCGGGTCAAGAATGTGGGCGCAGGCCACAACCTGCCGACCGGCGTTTCCGATTTCCGTCAGCTCTGGCTGGATGTGAGCGTGTGGGACGCCACGGGCAAGGAAATGGTGCACTCCGGCAAACTGGCTTCGGACGGAACCCTGGATCCGGACGCCCATCTGTTCCGCGATGTTTTCGGCGATGCCAAGGGCCATCATCTGCTGTTAAAATTCTGGGAGCACCGGAAAATGCTTCAGGACACGCGCATCCCCCCCGGCGGGTTCCGCGATGAACTCTACAAGGTGCCGGCCTCGGCCCGGTATCCCCTCAAGGTCGAAGCGAAACTGATGTTCCGGACATTCCCTCAAAAGGTTACGGATCTAGTCCGCGAACGTTTCCCCGAAATGCCGCCTCCGGAAGCCATCGAGCTGGAGCATGTCACCCAAATCCTGGAAGGCCGTGAACCATGATCGGAACGTTTTTGATTGTCTTCCGCGAAGGCCTTGAAGCCTTCCTTCTGGTCGGCATTCTGCTGGCCTATCTGCGCAAGCTGGAAGCGGGGCGATACGCGGTCTGGATCTTTGCCGGCGCCCTTGCCGGAGCCATCGTCGCCCTTGCCGCCGCCTTCGCGTTCGAATTCGCCGTCAACGAGTTTTACAGCAAGACCTATCGCCTGATCTTGACCGGCGCGATCATGCTGCTCGCCGCCGCTGTCCTGACCTATATGGCTGTGTGGATGGAAAAACAGGCTCGGGAAATGACCGGCTCGGCCAAGGCGCATTTGCGGGACTATATCTCCACCGGCAATGTCATCGGCATCGCCTTTCTGGCCTTTGTCTCCGTCTGGCGCGAATTTATGGAAACCATCCTGTTCCTGTCCGCACTGATGTTTTCCGGGGTTGAGATTTCCTGGACCGGGGGCGTTTTGGGGGCCGGGCTTGCAGCCCTGCTGGTATGGCTGATGATGCGGGGCACACGCCATCTGCCCATTGGACGTTTTTTCCGCTGGTCCAGCTTTCTGATCCTGTTCATTGCTGCTGGCCTGTTGTCGTCTGCAACGAATATCTTCCAGGGGCTTGGCTATCTGCCCGGCCCGCTGACACCCCTTTTCGACCTCTCTGCAGTGCTGCCGGACACGAGCGGGGTGGGCCAGTTTCTGCGCGGGCTGTTCGGCTATTCCGCTTCGCCCAGCCCGCTGCAGTTTGCAGTCTGGTTCGGGTTCTTGAGCCTGTCATTGACCCTGTGGCACCGCGCCTATGCCACTTCAGCCACCCCCAAAAACGCATGAGAGCTTGATGCTGACGCCCCCAAAGTCCGGGCCCGCCCGCCCAAGTTCCCTGCGCCATGTGGTGGTGATCGGAGCCGGACCGTCCGGTCTGATGGCTGCCTATACACTTGCCAGGGCCGGGACAGCTGTCACGGTGCTGGAAAAGCGCGATGGCACCGGCGGGCTTGGCGGCACGACGGTGTTTGACGGCAAGGCCGGGCGCTACCGGTTTGACTTTGGCGGCCATCGCTTCATCACCAGCAACCAGGACCTGCTGAACCTGGTGGAAACCCTGGTGGGCGCTGATCTTCTTTATGCCGAACGGCGCTCCGTCATCCGGCTGGGCGGGCGCACCTATGACTATCCCCTGTCGATCGGGAACCTTCTGGCAACGGCGCCGCCCTCCCTTCTGGCAGGGGCTGCAGGCGATCTTGCCGGAAAGCTGCTCAAACGGGAGCAACCGGACGGGACGGCGGATTTTGAAACCTGGACAAAGGCGCGGTTCGGGCCAACGCTCTACAAGCGGTTTTTTGCCGGCTACACGGAAAAGCTCTGGGGCATTCCCCCGTCCGAGCTCTCCGGCGACTGGGCCGAACAGCGTATCAGCCTGATCGATCTGAAGGACGTCGCCCGCCGCCTTCTGCCCGGCAGCGGCAAGGGTCTGCGCACCTATGCCAGAACCTACCGCTATCCGCGCCTCGGGTTCGGCATGCTGTTTGAACGGCTCGCCCGGCATGTGGAAGCGCTGGGAGCAGACATCCGGACCGGAACCGGCGTGACCGGGTTTCAGATGAGCGGGAACAGGATCAGCAAGGTGGAGACCGAAAACGGCTGTCTGGCCTGCGATGCGGTGATTTCGACAGTTCCCCTGCCCGACATGGTGCGGCTGACCGGCGGCCGGTCGGCGCTGACCTTCCGGGGCCTGAGGTTTTTCAACATGCTGATGGATGTGGAGGATATCTCCCCCAACACCTGGCAGTATCTGTCCGATCCGCACATTCTGGCGACCCGCCTTCAGGAACCCAAGCGGCGCTCTGCCGAAATGGCTCCGCCCGGCAAAACGTCGATCATGCTGGAAATTCCCTGCAACCCCGGACAAGCACTTTGGGAAATGCCCGATGATCAGCTTTTTGCCACCTTGTGCCTGCAACTGGCCGAGTTGGGCATCGATCCGGCCATGGCCAGCGGCGAGTATTTTTCCACCCGTGCGGCCAAGGCCTATCCCTTGATGCGCCAGGGCTATCAGTTGGAGCGGGAGCGGGCCTTTGCCCGTCTGGGCCAGATCGAAAACCTGACCCAATGCGGCCGGCAGGGCAGCTTCCGCTATGTCTTCACCGACACGGCCATGGAGATGGGCCAGATGGCAGCGGAGGCGCTGCTGGACGGCCGGGACCAGCGCCGGGCGGTGCGCGATCACCGCAACGAACGGGTCGTCATTGAAACCGAAAGCATTGCCTGAAACGGAGGCCGGAAGGACCCTGCCCATGAGACCCCAGCTGATCTTTGCCGCCTTTTTGAGCCTCACCCTTTTGGCGGCGGCCCCGGCACAAGCCTATACCTATGCCTCCCCCCAATCCGATCCTCTGATTGCCGGACGTGAGGCTTTTCTTGCCGCCGTCAATGGCGGAGATTGGCCGGCGGCTGAACAGGCCGCCGCCACCTTCAAGCCGGATCTCGATCTTCTGGAAAAAGGCGAGGAGAGTTTCAAGGGGGACCCGGGCATTTCCGAGGCCTTCACAAAGGCCCTGGCGGCGAAAAACGCAGATGCCGCAAAGGCGGCACTGCGGCGCGCCACCATTGACCAGATCGACCGGCGCCTGTCCTCCGCCTCCCAAAACATCACCACCTACCAGACCGCCTCGACCCTCATTGCATCCGCCCTGGCCTTTTTCTCCGCCCTTGAGGGAGACCTTCCGGCAGACACCCGCCAGACCATTTCCGCCGAGCTTCAAAAGGCGCTGGATGCGGTCGGCAAGCCGGGCGTTTTTGGCTATGGCGCACAGGATCCAGACCCTGCCGCCCTCGCCGCCGCCCATGACAAGATCCTGAGCGCCCTGCGCGCCGCGCCCCAGAAGTGACGCAGACCCTTCTGTCACAAGGACCCCCCACTCCCAAAGGGCGACCGCCACACGGGGTGGCGTCCCTCAGGACGATGGGGGGCGCAAGAACTCAGGCAGGGCTGACCCTCGCGCTTGCGCTCGCGTCTGCGGCCTATCTCGTCTGGCTCGCACGTTTCCTGCTCGCCCTGCCGCCCGACCTGTCCTGCGATGATGCGCTGTTCTTTTCCAGGGCGCTGACACGGTTTTCAATCCTCGATTATTCGCCCCACTTTCCAGGCTATCCCGCCTTTGTCGGCCTCGGCCGTCTTGCCCTTCATGTCTGGCCGGATCCGGCGGCAGCGCTGATCCGCACCAGCCTCTTCACATCACTGGCCCTGCCCGGTGCCGCAGCCCTGATCACCTGGCGCTGGACACGCTCCGGTGCCCGCGCTGCCCTGTGTTTTGCACTGGTTCTGGCCCAGCCTTTTTTGCCCCTTGCCGCGCTGTCCGGCCTATCGGACAGCATCGGCCTGCTGTTTTTTCTGATGTTCTTTGCCCTGTTGCCGGATCAGACGGACGGGGCTTCGCATGGTCTGAAAGAAGACGCCCAGACCTTTCTGGCAGGCCTTGCCCTTGGCCTGTCCGCCGCCGCAAGGCCCTCGGACGGGCTGGTTCTCGCCGCAGCCTTTGCTCCCATTGCCTTCAGCTCCCGGCGCACGGCACTGGCGCTCAGTGCAGGTGCCCTTGCCGCCGCGCTGCCCGCCCTCTTAGCTCTGATGGCGCTGGAAGGCTGGGGCTATTTTGCCGAAGGCTGGCGCTTTTTCGAAGGTCATATGCTCGGCTGGGGCAACACGGTCCTCAGCCGCCACCCTCACAGCGGCTGGTCCCAGGTCCTGACCCATGGCGCTGTTCTGGGCGGCCTTGTTCTGCCCTATTCCGCCCTGCTTCTGTGCTGCCATCTGCCCCGGGGCAAAGACCGGCGCTCCGCGGCATTTCTGGCCAGCCTGCTGGTGGCGGCCCTGTGGACCCTCCTCTTCCAGAACCCTGAGCACCTGCGCCATCTGCTGCCGGTCACCACCCTTCTGGCCGTGGCGGTCTCGCACCATCTGAAACACATACGGGCAGGTCTCGCCGCCGGGCTTGGTGCGCTAATGATTGCCAGCATCCTGCTGCATCCACCTCTTGGATCTGCTGAGCCAGCGCCAAATCGCGCGCCCCTTCAGGCTGCTGTTGAGACCATCAACAGGCTGGGACCGGATGCTGTGGTCCTGGCGCAGGACGGCCTTGCGCTCTTGCGTGCCCGGCTGACCCGGGCCCGTGTCTATGACCTCACCTATCCGGCCAGCACTGCGGCCTCCCTCAAAGGCAAGACTGCGGTCTTCGTGAAGATCAGTGCGCAGCGCGGACCAAAGTGCAGAAAGGCCCGCTTTCTGCCCGGCCGGGTTCCGGGCGAGCAGGGCCTCTGGCTCTGCCAGCCGGAGCGCTGGCCGCCGGACAGCTGACGGAAGATTGGCCCGTTCCAACACACCCGCGCGGACCGGACTTCTTACATACCACAATTCCGGCAGCCACTCTCCTGAGCCTATGATGCGGGGGCGGAGCAATGGCCCCAAAAGGCATGTAAGAAAAGCGCCCGCCGGTATTGCACTATGTATTACAAAGGCTGAGCAAGACGTTTGACCAGATCCTCTTCAAGGCGCGCCTGGAAGTTGATGCTTGAAGGCACCGCTTCAAACCGCAAAAGATCGTCGATCAAGATCGTGGTCAGTGCCGGAACACACATGGCCATCCGCTTCAGAAAAGCCTGCCCCGGAGCCGTCACCCGGCCTTTTGCGTCTCCCACGTAGATGGGACAGGACGTTCCAAGAGGCGGCCCGGCATCAAGATCCGTTGTCATCTTGTGGACGGTCCAGCGCGTCCAGGGATCGTTGCGCTCCTGAAGATCCCTATAGGGCTGCGCGCCAGCGCCATGGCCTGAGGGCAAATCAGCGGGATGAAAATTGATAACCCCAAATCTGGGGACTGCCAGAAGCTCCGTATCAAAAAGCTGGCCACAGCCGCAGACCAGAATGACATCGGGAGCCCATTCCAACAGCTGCCGGCGGAACCAGTCAATTTTCAACTCTCCCGTATAGACCGGCAGCCCGGCCATCAGGCCTGTCTCGATCACCTCTTCCGTCATCGTGAACCGCTCTTCGGGCTCGAAAAAGCGCCAGACCCGGCGGCGCCTGCTGATTTTCGCCACATCTTCGACCGCATCGTCCGTGCACACCGCAACCAGCTGAAGGTCTTTGGGCCGTTGCTGCTCAAGGGAGAGAAGCGTCTGCAGCATCTGCTCACCGACCTGAAAGGCCGCTACGGCAAGAACCTTGAGCCGCGCCGCCGCACGGGACTGCCGCTCCCGAGGCGCTGGCAGGATCAGCTCTCCCCAGCGGGAGCCATCGACATATTGAAATTCGCGGCCCGGCTGGTCATGACGAAGTGTCCGGTTCAAACGGTCCTGACTGATATCAACGGGCATGCGGCTCCCCCACTCGAATGCAGGCCAAGGACGGCACACGCACAAGCTGAAGCACCAGTTTCAGGTCACGTGCGCCAAAGTCAAGCCAACGCAGAGGCCACCTATACCAACCGCACTTAACAGCCCCCTCCGTGAGGGGATCGTCCATCGTTCCAGCGACAGAACCACAGATTTTGTTTGCCTTCAGAGGCGTTTCATTCAGCTGGTACGGCGACTGTCTCGGGGCCGGGCCCCTTTTCGGACACCTGCCGTTCGCTTCAACCGGCGTGAACTGGCGAGATGCGGACAATGCTGCGGTTCCGCAGTATTGCTGAAGTGGTATCGGCTAGGCGGATATTTCGGCGATGTGTTGCCCTGCCCGCGCTTGTGCAACTCAAAAGTCAAATGGCCGACAGCGTCGCGAAGACAACGATCAAAATGCCCGCGATGCCCAGTGTGAGCAACAAGGTGCGCGGTGGCGTCGATTCGCTCGCGGCCGTTCCGGCGTTCGCGCTTGCCAGCCGCAGACCAATAGCAATCACCGCCAGACCCAGTAAGGTCCCGATCCACTCCATTGCGGCCAACATTGTTGACATGGGGGTCTCTGCTATCGGGAAGATATGTGCAAGATCGAGTACATAGACCGCAACATAGGCCACACCTGCGATTATTGAGGTAATCCCCGCGTGGCCGGTGCGAAAGATGCGATAGCCCAGAACGAGACTTCCAATGCCGAGACAGGTGAGAAAGATATTGAAGGCGGCAAGCACAGCGACGCTATAGCCCGGAAACGTTCGGGTTTCGACAAATCCACCCGGGATCATCAAGGCGAGATTGACGGCACTCAGTATGACAAGGATGCATAGCGCACGAACAAGCGTCACAGGGAAATACCTTCCGTAAATTGAGAGGGGAGGAGCGGTGCCATCAGGAGCAAAAACGCGCGCTGCGAAAGAGCGGCTTCTGCGTCCTTTGACAAAGTGGACTCATTCAGGGCAAACCATCGATCCACGGTTGCGATCATGTTCAACTCAACCTCGGTCAGTAGCGTGACAGGAAGGTCATCGCGCACTGCGCCGATAGACTGACCTGCGACAAGCAAGTCATCAATAGAGCTGCGTAGCGCGGCCAGTGGTTCCGCGAAGGACTGTTGCGCGGCAGATTCCCGGTGCAACGTCCTGAGCAAGCTAGCAAGACGGTCGTCACCCTGAAGGGTTTTTGTAAACCGTGCACAAAGCGCACCAAGTTCGAGCCAATACCCTGTCGCGTTGGACGCAGAGGCTGCTTTGCTGACTTGATCAAGGAAATCGCATTGTCGAACGCGGCGCTCAAGCGTTGCGCAGAAGAGTGCGCCCTTGTCGGCAAAATAGTGATAAGTGCGCCCCTTGCTCTCTCCCGCGCGGGCAATGATGCGGTTCAGCGACGCCTTTTCAAACCCGTGCTCACAAAATTCCGTCTCGGCGGGATTAAGCCAAATGGCTTGCGCCTGCTCGTCCAGCGCCTCGAACCTTTGGCGCGCTGTTGTCGTTTCAGTCGGCATCTATGATCCAGTTAGACTGATGGTCTAAAGCCAACCAATAATTAGACCGTCGGTCTAATTCTGTCAATAAGGGCTCCAAGCAGACCTTACGCCGCGCGTGGCACCGGTGACCGCTCCGGGCCGAGAGCCACAGACCTAGCCGGAAGCTGGAGCCCAAGGAAGGGCTCTTTCTCCTCTTTCGCCGCATGGCACGCGAAGGCCAGTTTAAACGCTCGCGTCCGATCTCGCCCCAGCCGCAAGCGACCCCGCGTACGCCCCGCAGCATAAACATACAAAGCCCCGCCGCCGGAGACCCGGTGGCGGGGCTTTGAAAGCGGTCCGCCCCATGAGCCCTCTAGAGGGCAGGACGGACGGGTCTGAACAACTTTATAGGCGGCTTAGCCTTCGGCTGCGCCAGCCATGCCAAGCGCGTGCAGGTAAAGGTCGAGAACGGCCTCTTCCTCTTCCCGCTCATGGGGCTGCTTCTTGCGCAGGGACACCACCTTGCGCAGGATCTTCACGTCATAGCCGTTGCCCTTGGCTTCCGCATAGACATCCTTGATGTCGTCGGAAATCACTTTTTTTTCTTCTTCCAGACGCTCGATACGTTCCACAAAGGCGCGCAGCTGATCGGCTGCCACTCCACCCGGATCGGACATGAATTTCGTACTCCTTGTTTCTTCTTCTTTCTCGATCAAAACAGGTTCCGGAGATGAGCTGCCCCTCCGGGAAACCGATTAGGGACGTGCCGTGCCAGACTTGAGCGAGCCCGTCAAGCACACGGGCCCGACAGCAGGCGCTCCCGCGACAGGACCCGTTTCAGGTGTTGCGGCCCGGCCTCAGTGCTGCGGCTTGGCCTTCTCGAACGCCGCTTTCTGCTCGGCCGTGGCTTCGCTCTGGTATTGGGCTTTCCACTCGTCATAGGGCATGCCGTAGACGATTTCGCGCGCCGCCGCCTTGTCCAGATCAAGGCCCTTTTCTCCGGCCGCATCCTGATACCAGTTGGACAGGCAGTTGCGGCAAAATCCGGCCAGGTTCATCATGTCGATGTTCTGCACATCGCTACGCCCTTGCAAATGGGCGACCAGCCGCCGGAACACAGCTGCTTCCAATTCCAGTTTCGTCTGCTCATCCATCACACGAACTCCCTCATTTCTTGCGTCCAACGGGCCTGCCGCTCACTCCGTCTGCGTCCTTGAAGCGAAATGGCGCACGCTCCGGCACTCGGGCCGCTCCCGGATCCGGCGCAGAACCGGTTCCAGCCGATCCGCCCACGCGGCCTGACCGGCGGTGTCCGCAATCAGGTCCTGGCGCACTTCCAGAAGCGCTTGCGCCAGACCCCGGCGCGTGGCGTGCCGGTACATTGTGTCGTTTTTGAGAGCCCCGTCATAGGGCTCGTTGTCCCCCACGACAAGATCCTCCTGCGCCCTGAGCCCGGCCAGCATCGGCGCCACCGCCCGCAGGTCGCTGTCCCACAGCACCGTCACATGCCAAGGCCGGGGCACCCCTCGCCAGACGGGGGTAAAGCTGTGCATGGAAATGATCACCGGCGGCGGGCCAGCCTCCAGCATCCGGTCCAGCGTGGCATCGATCAGGTCATGATAGGGCTTGTGAAAGCGTTCGATGCGCCGCGCCCGCTCCTTGGCGTCCACCTTGGCGTTTCCCGGCACCACCGCTCCGTCCGACAGGCGCATGATCAGGGTCGGGTCGTCCTCGCCCCGGTTCGGGTCGATCAACAACCGGGAAAAGGTCGACAGACAGGCCGGAGCCTGCAGGCGCCGGGCCAGGTCCAGCGTAAGCGCGCGCGCACCGATATCATAACCGATATGCCGCTCGAACTGCTCAGGCGCAACGCCGAGATCACCATATTCCGTTGGAACCCGGTTCTGCGCGTGATCGCACAGAAGCAGCACGCCCGCGCTCAAGTCGCCTTGCACATATTCATAGGGCTGAAAGAGGTCGCCGGAGGTCTCTCTTGGCATTGCTGCGGTCTGTCTCATTGTCTGGCATCATGGAAAGGGGCGCGCGGCCCGCGGCTCAAGGCGCTCAGGTTTACGGCAAACGGCTGCCGGAACCAAGCCGGAATGCACAAAACCGGTCTTTGGATAGGATTTGATTCGAACGCCCGGACAATTCGGGACAGCCTTTGGAAAAGTCTGTGAATTCAAATATCTGCAGTTGCAGGAAATCCACTTGTCACCGCTTTATTCATGGCTAACCTCTTTGCGGGCGGAAACTGCCATGTTCCCGCCCCAATTCTGGCCACATAGGTGACAGTCTGGGTCCTGCGGGCAATTTTTCGGGGCAGTTTTAATAATTCCGGTTGGCGCAACGCCCGCACTTAAACCGGCGAACGGCGTTGACAAGACCCTGTTGTCGACGCAAAAAGCGAATGTCAGTAAAGCAGCAAAGTGAACGACTGCATATGGTTGAAGTTGGGGAAGGGTACCAGGGGTGGTCTCGGGCTCGGGTTGCCGCGCCTGTGAGAACCTGTGCCGCCGCTTTCCTCACCTTGCTGTTTCTCTCCGTAACCGGTAACGCCGCGAAAGCCGATCTCAGGCTTTGCAACAAGACCGACAGTCAGGTTGGTGTGGCCATTGGCTACAAGGACAAGGCGGACTGGGTCACCGAGGGCTGGTGGAATCTTGCCTCCAACTCCTGTGAAACGCTGGTCCCCGGCTCGCTTGTGTCGCGGTACTACTACATCTACGCGGTCGATTATGACCAGTTCGGCGAATGGGGGGGGCGCGCTTTCATGTGCACCCGGGAGAAGGAATTCACCATCCGCGGAATTGAGGACTGCGTGGCGCGCGGGTACGAACGGACAGGCTTTTTTGAAATCGACACGGGGGAGCAAAGCAGCTGGACGGTCCAGCTCACCGAACCCGTGCAACAAGGGACAGGTGGGCGATGAGGCGAAACCGGCGAGTCAAAATTCTGGCAACTCTCGGACCCTCTTCCTCAGAACAAGACATCATTGAAAAACTGTATCGCTCCGGTGCGGATGTGTTCCGCATCAACATGAGCCATACGGACCATGACCGTCTGAAAATGCTCGTTGAGCGCATTCGTTCTGTTGAGGAAACTATTGGGCGGCCGATCGGCATTCTGGCAGATCTGCAAGGCCCGAAACTGCGCGTGGGCACCTTCTCCGATGGTCCGGTGCAGCTGGAAAACGGCGCCACTTTCACGCTCGATGCAGACACGTCCGGCGGCGACGTTGCCCGGGTGCATCTGCCGCATCCGGAAATCCTCAAGGCTCTGGAACCGGGACACCGGCTGCTGCTGGATGACGGCAAGATCCAGCTGAAAGTGACCGAGGCCAGCAGCACCCGCGCCGTGACCGAGGTGGTTGTCGGCGGCAAGCTGTCGGACCGCAAGGGCGTCAGCGTACCGGATTCGGAAATCGCCACCAGCGCCATGACCGAGAAGGACCACAAGGACCTGATCGCCGCCCTCGACCAGAAGGTGGACTGGGTCGCGCTCTCCTTTGTTCAGCGTCCGGACGACCTTGCCGAGGTGCGCAAGATCACCCGGGGCCGCGCCGGGGTTCTGGCCAAGATCGAAAAACCCCAGGCCATTGGCCGCCTGGACGAAATCATTGAATTGTCCGACGCCATCATGGTCGCCCGTGGCGATCTGGGCGTGGAAATGCCTCTGGAACATGTGCCAGGCCTGCAAAAACGCATCACCCGCGCCTGCCGCCGGGCCGGCAAGCCGGTGGTGGTCGCCACCCAGATGCTGGAGTCCATGATCTCCTCCCCCGTGCCGACGCGCGCGGAAGTCTCAGACGTGGCCACCGCCGTGTTCGAAGGCGCCGATGCAGTCATGCTGTCAGCGGAATCGGCGGCCGGGGACTTCCCGGTGGAAGCCGTTTCCACCATGGACAAGATCGCCCAGCAGGTCGAGCAGGACGCCAACTACCGCACCATCATCGATGCCCAGCGGGCGGAGCCGGAAGCAACCGGCGCCGATGCGATTTCCGCAGCGGCCCGCCAGATTGCCGAAACGCTCAATCTGGCGGCTGTGGTCTGTTACACCACTTCCGGGGCCACGGGCCTGCGCGCCTCGCGCGAACGCCCGTCCTCGCCGGTGATCGTTCTGTCGCCGGTTCTGGCCACCGCCCGCCGCCTGTCCCTCGGCTGGGGGCTCCACTGCGTTGTCAGTGAGGATGCCGCCAGCGAGGAAGACATGGTGGACCGGGCCTGCCGGATCTCCTTTTCGGAAGGCTTCGCCAAGCCGGGCCAGCGCGTGATCGTGACCGCCGGTGTGCCGTTCGGAACGCCCGGATCCACCAACATGCTGCGCATTGCCTTTGTCGGCAATGACGGCCAGGGCGGCATCTGAGATCTGAAAAATCAGCATCCGGCCTGCCGAAGGACGAGCCGCCCCATGGGCGGCTCAAGTCTTTTCCGGAACCTTCCGGGCCCTTTCAGAGGGTATGGGCCCTTGCGCAGCGCCTGCCGGTGCTTTTCCTCCAGAAGCCTCTGAGACGACTGCCGCCACCAACTCCTCCAGAGCGCTGACAATCGTTTCGCCATGGGTGTGATGCGGCATGTGGCCAGCCCTGTCGAGCATAAGAAGCCGCGCGTTCGGTAAATCCCGGATCAGCCCCTCACAATGGATCGACGGCCATACGACCGTGTCTTCGGTACCCGTCACCACAAGCGCGGGCTGGGTCAGGCTAGTGTAGCGCTTGGACTGTTCGGCAATCACCCCTTTCAGCCTGGCGATCTGGCGGGCATTCGCCTGAAAGCTGGCAGGCCGGAACAGCAGCGGCAGGCGGATCTCCTGCGCATAGGTCTTGGGGGCCGGATCGGGAAAGAAGACATTATCCATGGACCGCCCGGCCAGCCGTTCCCCGGCCGGGACAACAAGCACCCAGGAAAACAGCGGCCCGATCACCGGCCAGGACGCCAAAGAGTAATACCAGGTCACGCCTCCGGGCCAGACATGGCTGACGGGCGCCAGAAAGGCAAGGCCCTTGACCCGGTCCGGCGCCAGAAGGCCAAGCGCCGCCGTTACCGCGCCACCATAGGAATGACCGATCACAATCGCCGACGAAATACCCAAATAGTCCAGAAGACCGGCCAGCACTTTTGCCTGCCCCGCCGGCACGTCATGCCGGCCGGGAATGGCCTCGGAAAATCCGAGCCCGGGCCTGTCGGCAAACAGCACAGAATAGCGGCCCTTCACCCGGTCCAGAAAAGCCATCCGCGCATCATAGGCATTGCCGCTGGCCCCATGGACAAAGACCAGCACGGGCCCGGCGTCAGCCTCCCCGTTCCCGGCCTCCCTGCTCAAAGGGTAATAATGATAGTGGACCTTGATCCCGTCGATCTGAGCAAACTGGCCATCAGGCTGAAGCCGGGCTGCAAGCTGCCGGGTCCTGAACAACGTGTAACAATATCCAGATAGAGCAAGGGCGGCGGCCAGAAGAACAAGCGTGATCATGGCGGAGACAGAGGACTACTCTTGGCTGGACGGAAAGGCGGACGGTCTCAGGCCGGTTCCCCCTCGGCGGTTTTTTCCAGATCCTCAATCGACTCGACCGCATTCTCCAGGCCGGGATTGATGTCCAGAGCCCTCCGGAACGTTTCCAGTGCGTTCTCCTCAAACCCGAGGCGGCGCTGAATGATGCCAAGCCCGGAAAGCGCCCCCCAATGACGGGGCTCCAGGGCCAGAGTGCGTTCAATATCCACCAGGGACTTGCCGAAGTCTTCACGCATATAAAAGACGGTCGCCCGGCGGTTCCAGCCCTCGGCATAGGAGGGTTTGAGAACCACGACCACGTCCAGCAAATCGAGGGCCAGAGACAGGTCTTCCGCCTGGATCGCCTTGCCTGCCCGGGACATCAGGATATCCACTGTGGGACTGCCGGAGTCCATCCAGATCCGCTGGATTTCGCGCGCCACTTTCTTGGCGGCGGAGGGATCATCGGCTTCGGCCAGATCGGAGAAGAGTCCGTCAAGCCTGGATAGTTCCTCTTCCGGGTCCGCTTCGTCGACGGCCACCTGACCGCCTTCTTCCGGCTGGTCTTCCGGCAACGGACTGAAATCCTCCACGGAGGGCGGTTCCACTTCCGGTCCAAGATCGGGAACAGGCTGCGCCGCCGCAAGGGCAGGCATGAGAGCTATCAGGGCTGTAAACACAAAAATCCGCATCCAACGATTATGGGACGTTGAATGCGGCGGTCAATCCGGGAATTTGACACAACTTCGTGCGCGTTTTTGTCTGGCGCCAGAAACGGTCATCTACAATCAGACAACCATCTGACGCCAAAGGACTTTCCGGGCCGACCCGAAGAGCCGCAGCGCAGGCGCTTAGCCCTGACGTGCCTTGAAGCGCGGGTTTTTCTTGTTGATGATGTAAACACGGCCTTTGCGGCGCACCATGCGGTTGTCGCGGTGGCGGGTCATCAACGCTTTGAGCGAGTTCTTGATCTTCATGTCACTGTCCCCCTGAAGGGCCCTGCTACTTTAAAACCAAATGAGCGCCTGAGGCGCTCACAATCGACTTGACCGATCCTAGAAGCAGCTGCAGGCCCTGCGCCTGTCTTCTGATCAATCCGCGCTTCATGAAACCTTCATTCAGCGCAACAATGGTGGGCGTGACAGGGATTGAACCTGTGACCCCTTCGATGTCAACGAAGTGCTCTCCCGCTGAGCTACACGCCCGAATTTCTCGGTAGTTGGCGCCGCCGCGCCGTGGTGGAGTGCGATATAACGGGGATCTTCCGCCAGTGCAACCCCCCTTTTTCACCGAACTGTCAAAATTTCCCCAGTCCAGTCAAACTCCTGCGAGGCGCCTGACATCAGGCCGCCAGCATGCGCTCCACTTCCTGCACGAGATCCTTCAAATGGAACGGTTTGGACAGCACCTTGGCATCTTTCGGCGCGTCCGATTCCGGATTGAGCGCGACCGCCGCAAATCCGGTGATGAACATGACCTTGAGATCCGGGTCCAGCTCGGTCGCCCGCCGGGCCAGCTCGATTCCATCCATCTCCGGCATCACAATATCCGTCAGAAGCAGGGAAAACGGCTCTTCCCGCAAGCGCTCATAGGCGCTTCTGCCATTATCGAACGAGACGACATCATGCCCGGCATTCTCCAGTGCCTTGGCAAGGAAGCGGCGCATGTCGTTATCATCTTCAGCAAGCAGGATACGCGGCATTTTCAACGACCAGTCTTCTTTTTAGGTTTGGTGGCGTAAGGTCACACCTTGTGTGGGTTATAGCTCGAATTCCACAGAATGATAGGGTGAATTGGTTCTCGAAAGGTTTTGATCCGGGGACTGTGGACTGCGTGTTGATTCCTTGGCACCATGGGCCAGGGCTTTGAGAACCGTTGAAACCGGCGGCCCCATGGTCACAATGTGCAGGACAGACCCTTTGACGGACGACAAGCAGTCTTCAAACACACCGCCGTTCGAGGCCGATTTCAATGGCCTGCCTGCCTTCGATGTCCTGTGCCCCGCTGACCAGCGCGTGCCTTTTGTGTTCAACTCCCCCCATTCCGGACGGCAATATTCTGACAGCTTCCTGGCCTCGTCCCGGCTCAACAGAACCTCCATCCGCCGCTCGGAAGATGCCTTTGTCGATGACCTGTTTGCCCATGTGGTGCCTCTTGGAGCGCCGCTCTTGCGCGCCCATTTCCCTCGCGCCTATCTGGATGTGAACCGGGAGCCATATGAGCTCGACCCGAAAATGTTCAACGGCCGCCTGCCGCCCTATGCAAATGTGCGCTCCATCCGGGTGGCTGGAGGGCTCGGCACCGTAGCCCGGATTGTGAGCGAAAATCACGAGATTTACCGGCACCGGCTGCCGGTGGAAGAAGCGATTGGCCGGATCGAGGAAATCTACAAGCCCTACCATTCCACCCTGCGCCGCCTGCTGGCCCAGACCCATGTCACCTTCGGCCATGCTGTGCTGATCGATTGCCACTCCATGCCCTCCAGCGTGAAGTGTCAGACGACCGATGCCCGGCCCGACTTTATTCTGGGGGACCGGTATGGGACGAGCTGCAACAGCGACCTGACCGAATATGCCTGTATGATCCTGCGGGGCATGGGCTACAGCGTCAGCCGGAACAAGCCCTATGCGGGCGGCTTCATCACCGAACATTACGGCCGCCCCGCCAGCGGGCTGCATGCGCTTCAGGTCGAAATCAACCGCGGCCTTTACATGAACGAGACCACCCAAGAGCCCTCAGAAGGCTTTGGCGATCTTTTTCACAATCTGAAGGATTTCGCCCAGCAGCTGGTGGCCATGCCCGACGCCGCCCTGCCCGCCGATCCGATTGCCGCTGAATAGAGCCAATCCGGCCCCGCACTCGCGCAAAGGTGATCGCGCCCTGCCAGGAAATGGACATAAAGACGCCACCACCCAGCCGCACACTCCGCAGCTGGTAAACTTAACAGGTGGACGGGCAGATATACATGACACGCAGAACTTTCATGAAAAGCGGATTGGCGGCCTTGATCTTGAAATTGATCCAGCCCCGTGCCGCACGGGCTGAACAGGATAAAACCCCAGATAGCCTAGCGCTTGTAACGGTGGATCTTCCAAGTCCGGCCCAGCTGCGCGGCGCTTGGGCTGCAGTGGCGGCCCTCCATGCAGCCTATGGCTGGACACAATTTGTCTATGCCACCCCGGAGCAATGGTATTTCCATGATGGCGGCGGCAACTGGGCATGCCTGCGCTTCAAGGCCAAGGGCCAGGCAGTGCTTCTCGGCCATGACCACGAATATTCTGATACCTATTTCCGGGAGGCCGCAGCCTATTTCCAGGAACAGGAAACGGATCTGCTCGCAGGTGCGCCGGACTGGTGGGGCTTCAACCTCGACCCGCAACCCTTCGGCGAGTGGATCGGCTTTATCTATGGCTGGAACGGAACCGGCTGGCAGCGGGCTCCTTATGAAACGAAGGACGGCTTCAACCACGTCGGACTGCTGCGGGACCTGGCCCCGGCGTCCATGGCCGAGTTTGCCGCACAAGCCCCCGGCAATGAGGGCCGCAAACCGGATGAAGATCTTTTGAAGGCTCTCATTGCCGCGGACGGCAACCTCACACATGAGATGCTGGAAAAGGCCGTGCCCGGCTGGAACTCAGAGGCAGGCCTTGAGGCTGCCGCAAAGTTTCTCCAAGCAGACGTCTAGTGACACAGCAGATTATTCTGAGAGTTTTTCCATAGATTTTTATGCGGCTCAAATTCGCCGACCACAGAACCAATCATCACAGCCGCTGAGGTCCTCCACGGGTTTGGATACGGACCGCAGATCATGATTTCCACTCGGGCCCAAGACAATTTCCGCTCTGGGAGGTGCCCGGACATCACGTGTCAGTCTTTGTGAAGGAACACGCAATGCCCACGACCCGAACCGCAGGTGCACGCCGCTACCATTTCATTCAAAGTGCCCTGGGCGCCGCCGCTCTGATCCTTGCTTTGCTTCTGCCCAAGCTGGTGCAAGCGCAGGAACCGCGCGACATACTTGACGACAACGCCGCCTCGATTGCTGTTGTGATCGGCAACCGCGATTACAGACAGACGGTGCCGGTCGAGTATGCGGTCAATGACGCTAACGCGATCACAGCCTATCTGATCGAGACCCTGGGTTTCCGCCGCGAAAATATCTTCGTGCTTGAAAACGGCACCCTGAGCGAGATGACCCAGATGTTCGGCTCGGTTGCGCGCCCGCAATCGGGCAAGCTCTGGCGCAGTGTCAAACCAGGCGCGTCGAATGTCTTCGTCTATTACTCCGGACACGGGGTCCCTGATCTTGTGTCGGGTGAAGCTTTTCTGCTGCCCTCCGACGGAGATCCGAACTCCGCCGACAGCGGCTACCGCCTGGACACGCTCTACCGTAATCTGGAACTCGTCCGCCGCAAGGTTGGCGAGGATCGCGATGTCATCGTCATGATCGATGCCTGTTTCACCGGCGAAACCGGACGGGGGGAAACGCTTCTGGCAGTCTCCGCCCCCGGCTTTACGCCCGCCCTGCCTGAAACCGGAGAGGGGGTGATCCGGCTTGTGGCCACGTCGGGCTCATCACCCGCGAACTGGGACGAAGAGGCCCAGCTCGGTCTTTTCACCAGCCGATTTCTGATGGGCGCTGCGGGACTTGCTGATGCGGACGGCCCGGTCAGCTGGGATGCCCTCAGCACCTATCTGGTCTCGTCCGTTACGGAAGCGGCCTTGCGCGAGACGGGGCGCCGTCAGGTGCCTGAGATCGATGCTGCACCGCTGGCCCTGCCGAAGGGAGCACCCGTTGCGCCTGTGGCTGGCGCCGTCGCAAGAGCTCTTGACGAACGTGCATGGACCGCAGCTCAAACCGATCGCTCCCGCCTTGAGCGCTATGTCGCGGAATGCGACGGCTGCCTGCACAAGGAAGAAGCGCTGGCAGAGCTTGCCTCACTGGCGCAAGGGGCAGCAGCTGAAGAGGACCGCACAACATGGCGCCGCCTGTCCGCTGCCAAGGACTACCAGGGCTATCTCGATCAATGCGGCACGGTCTGCGCCTATCGGGGTGTCGCCAATTCTTATCTATCGGCAGACAACCCGTCACGCGATGCGCGGGTCGCCCGCTGCGACAGCATGGCCGCCGCCCCGGCCGATTCTGACCGGCCCGCCACTGTGAACGGTGTCGCCTGGCCGGGCATGGACGGGCATGGCGCGCTTGAAGCCTGCCGGGAGGCCGCACAGGCCTATCCCGGCCTGCGCCGGCTCTCCTACCAGATGGGCCGCGCGCTCGACCGACTGGGCCGGTATGACGAAGCCCTTGAGGCCTATGGCCGGGCCGCTGACATGGGCTCGACGGCGGCGCTCAACAACATGGCGGCCCTGCATGAGAATGGCGAAGGGGTTCCGGCCTCTCCAGAAACCGCTTTTCCCCTTTATGTGCGCGCTGCCGAAGGTGGCGACCTTCTGGCCATGACCAATGCAGCCCGCATGCTCGAATATGGCCGGGGCACACAAAAGGACGTTTCGGCCGCGATTGACTGGTACAAGCGCGCCGCAGAGGCAGGCGACGGCTTTGCGATCTCCAAACTGGTTCCCTACTACATTGAGGGTGGCCCTGGGATCGCGCCGGACACCCAAAAGGCAATGGAGCTGTACAGGAAGGCCATTGACCTGCGTGCGCCGCTCGCAATGGCAAGCATGGCGGTCCTGATTGACAACGGCTTTGCCAGGTTCTTCCCGGACCTGACCTCCGAGCAGGTGCTGATGGACGCGCTGGCTGTCGGCGATGAAGGGGTTGCTGCCGTGGTCGCCACCTCCTCCGGACCGCAGCAGCTTTCGCGCCAGACAATCGCGCGGCTGCAGCGCAGGCTGATCGACAAAAGTTTCTACACCGGACAGGAAGACGGCACCTTCAACCCCCTGTTTCTCCGCGCGCTTGACGCCTATGCGCGCTCGGCCAGCAGCCAGAAAAATGACTGACCGGCCTGGCCGTCTCTTGCGGAGCCTGGCGCTGGCAGCCCTCCTGAGCAGCGCTGCCACGGCGGCAGGGGCCAGCGAGCTCGCCGCAATGATCGAGGACTTCGCGGCCTGCACCGGGATCTCAGCACCGGTGCAGGTTGTGGTCGCGGGCCTGCCAAACGGCCAATCGGTTCTCAGCAAAGATGAAGCGGACCGGCTACGGATCGGCGTTGAGGCAAAGCTGCAACGCACGAACCGCGTTCACATCTCCGCTGCACGCGACGTGCGGAAACTACGCGCACTGTTTGAGGCGTCCGGATCCGTAAACACGGCTGGCACCGGGCCCCTTCTGAGCACCGCCCATTCGGGTGATGCGGCGATTTTCATCATTGAGCCCGAGCGGCGCGGGGAAACCATCGCCTTCCGCCTTCAGGCCCTCTCCCCCGACGCCCGATGCAAGGTGATCAGCAAAGGTCTGGTAGTCTCGTTGCCGCCTGCAGGGGCCGAAAGCGCGGAACGCATTCTTGAGGCCGGACTTCGCCAGTTGCTGCAAACGGCACCCGATACGGACGCGCTGGCAGCCTGCCCGGTTGTCACCGAAGCAGGATATAGCGGGTGCGCGCGAGCTGTCCGCGACCGCCTGATCGCAACAGCAACCGAGCTGGCGGCCAGCTCGAACCGGATCCTGTCAGGGCGCAGGCTGAAGGTGGTCCGGCCCGGTCCGGCCGCCTGCGCGGCAGAGGCGCCTTTTGCAGACGCAACGGTGCGCTCTGTCGTCCGGCTGTCCCAAGATTCGGGCGGCGGCATGTGGCTCGCCCTGGAATTCCGGCGGGGCGCAGAAATTGTCTCTGCCGGAAAACGGACGCGGGTCGATTTGGTCCCCCTGGGCTGCGACGCAACGGTCCGGCCACTGCTTGACCATGTCAGGGTTACGGCCAGCCGCAACCCGCAGCGGCTTGACCTGACCGCGCCGCCGTTCCGGGCGGGAGACCGGCTGAATGTCCGTGTGGAGCTGGGCGAACAGGCGGCGCTTTATTGCATGATCATCGCCCCGGACCAGACCGCTTACGTGATGCTTCCGGCACGCGCATCGGCGGAGTTTCCGCCGGGCAAGTACAGCTACCCCGGAGACTTCGGATTGAGCGATGTGGTCCTGTCCGGCCATTTTGAGAATCTGTTCCACTGCTTCGCCCCCTCAAGCCCTCTGCCGGCCGGCCTCGAAACCCTCTGGCAGAAGACCGGGCCTGCCCTGGGCACGCCAAAGCTGCTCGATGCCACCGGGATCCGGACCTTGCTGGACCGGATGCGGGCGTTGCCGGGAATGGATGAAGCCACAGCCAGGATCATTGTGCGGGAAACGAAGTGATGATGGAGGATAGTGTTGACAGACGTGACCTGCCGCTTGGCCATGACGAGGTTTGCCTCGCCGATCTTCAGGCGGTTGTGCAGGGCCGCCTTCTGGATCGCGGTGACAGGTCCTGGCTTGCGCGGGCCGTCGCTGGCGCGGTCCGTCCCAGCCGGGACCGTCCGGTCTGGGATCTGGCCCACACGATTGCCGCTCTTGGTCTTGACGGGCTGGGACTGATCGATCTAGCACTGGACCCCCGGCTTGCCTCAGGCGCTGACTTTCAGGAACGGTTTCATGACCGGCCCGGGACGGATGAACGCGGCCTGCTTCTCTCAGAGCCTCGGGCCTGGCGCTGTTCGTGGAAGGGGCTGGCGCGGGTGATGGCGCTGGCTGAATTTCTGCTGACCGCCGATGAAATGGAGGGGTTTGCAGAGATTTCCAATGCGGTGGGACAGGGCCTTGCGCCAAAAGAGGCTCCCGCCTTCGCGCGGTGGCTGGCCGCCCGGCTGGCAGCCTACCGCAACGCTCATATGCCGGCCGCCCCGGTTGAGCAGCGGTTCCGGGCCATCCGGTCCTATTTGCGCGGACTTGGCCGGAGCAGCGGGTTTGATGACGATGATATTCTGGTGTTCTGGCAGACAAGACGCTCTGACGACACTCTGTATGCCACCGTCGTGGAGCACTTTATCACATATGACCGGGTTCGGGCCGAACTCGACACCCTGTCTCAGCTGACCGATGCTGAACGGCTGGAGACCTTAGAGACCTGGGACGCACGGCTTGAAGCGGCCGCGCAGCCCCATACGGATACACCCGTTCTGGCCGAGGCCCTCGCCCTGCTTCAGGGAACGCTTGATCAACCAAAGCTTTTGACAGGAACAGAGTTCAAGGCGCTCGAAGAAACGCTGCGCCTTGATCCCTTTCACAAAACCCGGCCTCTGACAGCTCTCAGAGTGCGGGTCTTCGGCCGCATTCAGTCGGGCATTGCGAACCGGTTGCGGCGCGGCTCCGGCGGGCCTGATATCGCCGAACGCGCCCGTTGCAGCGACGCAGATTACGGTTCGGCAGCCGAGACGGCCCGAAAGCTCTCAGACCATTTGCGCAATTGCCTGACAATCGCGCTGGCTCTGCGCAGCGGCGATGATGCAGATCCGCTTGTCGAAGCGGGCAAGCGGGCCCTGCGCACAACCCGGCGTGCAGGGTTCGATCTGCCTCGTGAACGACTGGCTGCAGCCATCGCGGAAGTGGACGATGCGTTGGCGACCACCGCCATGGCCCTGGAAGAGCACCGGGCCGGATTGGACCATCTGAACCGCGCCGAACCGCTGTCAGGCCGTCTGGAGCAGGACCGTGCGGCCTTCTCCAACACGTTTGCCACGATCTACAGCCAGCACATACAGCAGGAGGCCGTGCAATGACCGGCGCAGATGAGCATGATGAGGCCGGAATGGACGGCCTGATGGCAGCCATTCACATCGCCCGCCAGCTGTCACAGGCCCAGGGAACCGAAAGGATGCAAGCACCGGCAGCCGCCGAGCTCTGGGCCGAGGTCCGGCGGGCTGGAAGCGCACCTGTTTCGCTCGCCGTCGCACGCGCCTTGCGAGAGGATGAGGCCGCAGCCGCACGCTATCGCAAGATGCTGGCGGCCGTCGCCGTGGCCCACTCCCCGGTGGCGCTTGCAGCCTCAGATGGCGAGGTGACCCGCCGGATCGGCGAAACGGTGCTGCGGCTCTTGCCCGCAACGGGGGACGGCGCGCCCCTGCTGCTGCTGGAAGGCCACCAGGCAGCCACCGCTCTTGAGATGGTCGGAGAGGACGGCCAGACACTCCGGCTCGACCTGCCGCAACCGGATCAGGACACGGTCATTCTCGCGCTCGGCCCCGATCTGCCCGAGACGCAGGTGGCGCTCGATCTGCTGGCCAATCCCGGCACCGCACTTTATCTGCTTGCCTGATGGCGATGGGGCGGTTTTCGATCATCGTGCCGACCACGGGTGCGGCGCTTATCTTGCGCACGCTGGCCGCGCGCCCCGGCCTGCCCTATGGCGCGGCTTTTGCCGAAGGCGACTATCGGCCCCTGCCGCTGTCGGCTGACTACCGCGCCCTGAGTGGCCCGGAAGGCCCCATCGCCCGGGCCTTGCGCCGCACCATTCCACCGCACGAGTTGCGCCTGTCCGGCGCTCCCGACGGGGGAAAAAGCTGGGAAGCGCCCGTCGCGCTGGCGCATTTGCTTCTGGAGCAGGGCTGGACACTGGCCGGGCGGGACGAAGCGGCAGACATACTGATCTGGGCGACCGGAGCCGTGGATCTGGACCTCACCCTGCTGCCGGGCGAGTACGCACTGGAACAGAAGATCAAGCAGTCCCAGGACGCGATTTGCGGACCCGTCCCCTGCATAGCGGTCCTGCCACCTGGACCTGACCGGGAAGCAGCCAGCAAGATGTTGCATGCACTGGGGGTGAAGGTGCTGACTCCAGACCGGTTGGACGCTGTGCCCGCACGGCTTGCCGAAGCCCGCACCGGCCCCATGCAGGAAGCAGCTCCCCTTACCAGGAAGAAGCTCTGTTTTTTCATTGGACTGGCTGCTGCCCTCACGGCACCGGCAGCTGGCCTCGTCTGGAGCGGTCATCAACTGCCGGACACAGATCCGGCGCAAGCCAACGCGCCAACGCCCCCGGAAGACCGTTCACCCGCCCTTGTCTCAGCCCTGCCCAGCGCAAATGCGCCTGCAGATGCTGTCGCCGGACAGCGCGCAACCGGCACAGCAAGACAAGCCCCATCCGTTGCGCTTTTTGAGGTTCGGGCCCGGCCTGGAAGCTCCTGCCGCACCGCCCTGTTCAACCCGCCAGAGCGTATATTGACCCCTGTTCCCTGGGCTGAAAACGGATTTCCCCCGACCCGATATGGTGCTTCGCTCTGTGGCATCGCTCTGTCCGCTGGCACGGGGGCAGCAGTCCCTTCGATCTCGCCCGAGCCGCCATCGGCCTTTGTCGAGGCGCCATCACACGATGGCGCGCGCACCTTCTTCCTGCGCGGGGCCGTGCAAAACGCCGTCTACACATTCCCTGATCCGGATCGAGGCCCAGAAGCGCCTCCACTGCGCCATTCGATTGTATCCCCTGAGTGAGAGGAGAAACACCGTGCATTTGCCCCGAACTGCCCTCGCCCTTGCTGCCGTCTTACTGACAAACGCACCTTCCCAGGCCCAGATCGCGGCCTTCGAGCCAGACACATATGGCAAGTCCAATCTGTCCGTCCGCCAGAGCACCGGAGATGCCGCCGCGTTCATTGCCGCCAGCGAAGGCGGTGCATTCGAGCCAATCGTGGAATTGTCACCAAACGACCAGATGGCGCTGCTCGCACGGCCGGTCGGCCGGGTGGATATCCTGATGCGCGATCCCAAGACGGGCGACATGCTGGCCAATACCTGCACCGGTTCCTTGCTCGGGGGCGGACTCCTGATCACAAACCACCACTGCCTGCCCCAGGACGGGGGGCATGAGATCGTCAAGGCCTCGATCCTGATGGGCTACAACTCCCTGGATGGGGCCGGCGCCGAGCGTTTCGCGATGGAACCCGCTCCGGTCGAGTGGAGCGCGAAGCTGGACTTTGCAATCGCCCGCGTTGATCCCGCCGCCGAGGAACGCTGGGGGCACGTTGCTCTGGGGCCTCTGGTCAAGGGGGCGAGCCCGGCGAGGGTCGTCCTGCACCATCCGCTAGGCCGCCCCAAGGTGATGAGCCGTTTCCGCTGTTTTGTCTTCAACGACCGTGGAGCCCCACCCATCGTTGCCCACCGCTGTGACACGCTTCCCGGATCGTCCGGATCCTTGCTGTTCGACAACCGGGGCATCGCCGTGGCCCTGCACCGGGCAGGCGGGCTCAAAGCCTCTGATCCGACGAGCTTCAATATGGCCATCGACATGGACACCATTCTCAAGGCGAGCCGGGTGTTGTCCAAAACCCCCGCCTCGCTCGCAGCAGCGCAAACTGGCCATACAGCCGCATCACAAAAGAACCAGGCAGGCAGCGCTGACGCCTCCACCAGCGAAACCACCCGTCCCGCAGATGGAAGAGACGCAAGCCAGTCTCTCTCCACCGAGCAGATGAACAACATCTTGAGCGGCAACTAAGCGGATCTCACACAATTTCCGCTCTGACTTTCGCCTGTTCCCGATGAGGGCGCAATCAGGCCCTGAAAAGGAGAAACGAGATGAACAGAAAAGATTGGCTCTTATCCATTCCTGCCGCCCTGCTGTGCCTGTCGCTTGGCGCGCCTGCAGGGGCGCAGTCGCCTTTGAACGAAGCGGCTCCCGGCCTCGAAGACGGGCAGCCTGCTGCGGCAGCCCCTGCCACACAGCCAGGGAACGCAGCGGACACCGGGACCGAGGCCGGGCCGGCCTCCGGATCAGAAGTGAATTATGGCAAGACGGATGTCCCGGCGACCAGCATTGTCCGGGAACTTGCCCCCATGGCGGGAGGCAACCCGGGCGCACCACGCCAGGTGAAGACGCCGCGTGGCACCGTGACGATCGACGCGGCCCGCTCCATCGATCTCACGGTGTTTTTTGCCTTTGACAGTGACCGTCTGCTGCCGGAGGCCCGGACACAACTTAACGCCCTTGGCGTTGCCTTGAACGACCCGGCCCTGCGGCCGCATTCCTTCCTGATTGCCGGTCATACCGATGCAAAAGGGTCCCGCAGCTACAATCTCGACCTGTCCGGCCGGCGTGCCCTGGCCGTCGCCAGCTATCTGATCCGCTACCACCGTATTGCACCAGGGCGGCTCGCCGCCCATGGCTGGGGCGAAGCCCGGCTGAAACTGCCCTCCGACCCGCTGTCGGGCGTGAACCGCCGCGTGGAAGTTTCGTTGCTGCTTCCGGGCCGGAGCGACGTGACCGCACCGCTAGGAGACTGGCATCACAGCGCCCCCAGGGGCGACCTCCGGCGGGTGACCTGGATCCCGTTCATGGAGACCCCGATCCGCCAGACACGGCACTATCACGAATTGAGCGATCCCCGCTGGTGGCTGTCCTCCGGCGCGCTGGACGACTTCAACGCGGCCCCAACCCGGGCTGACGATTGACCCATTTGAACATAAGGAGTTTTTGAAATGCTCAGAACCTTTTCCCTTCTCGCCGGTCTCAGCGCCGCCCTGCTCGCCCCTGTTTTCCAGGCCTCCGCAGCCGAAACCCAGCCTCTCAACATTCTCATCATGGGAGAAGATGCAGACAAGGACAGCGTTCCGCGTGGCAACCGCGTCTTCAACCGTGTCATTTCAGCAATGAACGAGGAGCTGAATGTGAAAGGCTATCAGGTCTTCGACGAGACTGCGGTTGCGATGAACATCAACAAGGCCCACCGTGTCCGCCGCCGCGACAGTGAGCTGATCGATGTGGCCCGCGCGGTTCAGGCGCCCCCGCTTGATGTAATCGCGGTTTTCACCATCTATGCGTCGGTGCGAGAAGCCGCATATGCGGACATCAAAAGACCGAATGTACGCATTCCAGGCCGGCTGCTGAATGTGCGGACCGGGCAGCAAATCGGCTCCTTCGAGGTTTCCGGTCTCGAACTGCCCCCGCTGCCGGTGGAATGCCAACGCGAATGCTTGCTGGAAGAAGTGGGTAAAAACGCCGCGACACTCGGAGCAGAACTGGCCGATGCGCTCAGCCTGAAGCTTGCCGGGTTCACCACAGCACCGGCGCCGAACGCGTTGACAAGCCCCTCTGGCGCGAGCACGGCCGCCGCCACTGGCGATGGCTGCGGATCGCTGCCGACAGCCTATGTGATCCGCTTTGACGGTTTCGAGACAGAAGAAGTGACCGCGCTTGAGGAATACATCAACTCCTTCGCCTGTGTGGAAAGCGCCCGTGCGGTCCGCGCTTCGGGCCGCACGGCCGAGTATTGGTATGAAACCCGGTCGGATTCCTCGCGGCTGAACCGCAATCTTCGGCTGACGCTCGAGCATATGGGGGTTGAAGGGCAACTGAAATTTGCCGGCAACACCTTCGTGCTGGTCAAAGTCGCCACCCGCTGACCGGAACCAGAGGTTCCAGACTCATTGATCTCCCGGTGGCGCAGCTCCAGAGGCCGTGCCACCGGAAGCTTTGGGCCCGCTGCGAAGGCATGACGGGCCACTTGCAACGGCACCTGCGGCCTCTGCCCATCCCGCGCAGCGCGCAGCCTGTTCTTCCCCCAATCTTAAACAACTGCCCTGCCCCGAGGCCCCATAGCGTTGCGGAAACCGGTGCACAAAAAAAGAGGCCGCACTCAAATGAGGCGGCCCGAGTCTAGGGAGGAAACGCCCAAGGAGGGCGGCGCGATAACATATCGCACTGCAATAAAGTCGCATCGCACCGCACAAAGGTCAAGCAGGAAACAGAGAATATCCTGTATAAACTATGAGCAATTTATGCCGTTTTGCCGATTCAATTTTCAGCAGAAAGGGTTATACAAGCAGCAGACCGGTTGTCTTGAGACGCTTACAGGCATTCCACTAAAGGAAATTCCGATGACAGAGCCCGTTTACAGCTCGAACATGTTTGCCCCCTTTCTGGACCGGCTTGCAGATGCTTCCACAAAGGCGATCATGCCTCATTTCAGGCAGGCCTTTGCCATCGACAACAAGCTGGATCAGGGCTTCGATCCGGTCACCATCGCGGACCGGGACGGGGAAACCGCCATGCGGACCCTGATCAACAGCACCTATCCCGATCACGGCATCCTGGGGGAAGAGCATGGGCCGGAAAACCTGAGCGCAGATCATGTCTGGGTACTGGATCCGGTGGACGGAACCCGGGCCTTTATCACGGGACTGCCCACTTGGGGCACTCTGATTGGCCTGCGAAGTGGCAGTGTACCAAGTCTTGGCATGATGGTGCAGCCCTATGTCAATGAACGCTTTGCCGGAGACGGCAAAACAGCCTGGTACCGGGGCCCGCTTGGCGACAAAACCCTCACAACCCGGCCCTGCAGCCGCCTGGAAGACGCGACGCTGTTCACCACGACACCCGCTCTTTTTTCTGAAAAAGAACGCAGTGCCTATGACAAGGTGGAAGCCACAGCCCGCCTCGCCCGCTACGGCACGGATTGTTATGCCTATTGCATGGTGGCGGCCGGGCACGGGGACGCGGTGATTGAATCCGGCCTGCAGGCCTATGACATTGTTGCCCTGGTGCCGATTGTGGAAGGCGCCGGCGGCGTGGTCACCACATGGACCGGCGGGTCGCCCGCAGACGGCGGTCAGATCCTGGCGTCCGGAGACCCGCGCCTGCATGACCTTCTGCTGAGCGAGCTTGCCAAAGCCACCTGATCTCTCGATGTCGTTTGGTGCCTGCCTCTGCCGCTCAAGGCCAAACAGCCTTGCCTTTTGCCGCGATCTCTTTGAGGTCAAACAGCGAATGGCTCCGCGTCAGACTTCCATTCTCGCCGGATCTTCTTCCGCCTCAAAACCGGGAATGAAAGCATCAAAAGCAGCCCAGAACTGATCCCGGAACACATCGCGTTCCATCATCAGTTCATGGGCCGCCCCGGCAATTTCCAGATAGGCCGCCGCCCGGGTTCTTGACACAAATTCCTCAATCGCCGGGCTGGAGACGATCCGGTCCTCACCGGCGGCCAGCAACAGGCAGGGCAGTTTGACCGACGGCCCAAAACCCCGCTGGCGCAGAGCGGTCATGGTGCGGGCCGCCGCATTGAGCCAGCCAACCGTTGGCGCGCCGATCCCAAGCTCTGGCGCCTGCTCCAGCACCTTGCTGAACCGCTCAAACCGGACCTTGTCCGAGGTCTGCCGGTTGCCCTTGAACGGCAGGAGCACCTTGCTGTTGCCGCCGGGCACAAACAGGCGGCCCAGCCCGGCAAGGGACAGGGCCCGGGCCAGGGGAAAGCCGACTTTTTCCAGAAAAACCGATGTTTTGGGCTGCTGCGCTTTCAGCCGCACCTTGCCGAGCCAGCCAAGTGTGAGCTTGCGCAGGAGCCAGCACAGCCCCCCGGCAAGGTCCAGGGTCCAGGCCCCTGACGGCAGACCCAGAAGCGGTGCGGTGATCACAGCCCGGTCCAGCATGGTACGCAGGCGCTGGGCATCCGACAGCAGTACAAGGCCGCCGGTGGAATGGGCCAGGGCAAAATGCGGCCCCGGATAGGTCGCAAGAGACACCTCTTTCAGCACCGTGCGCAGATCCAGCCGGAATTTCCGGAAATTCGACACATGGCCGCGTTTCGGATTGCGTGTGAGCCGCTGGGAGCCGCCCTGCCCGCGCCAGTCAAATGTGACCACATCAAAGCCGCGCTGGCGCAGGTCCGTGACCACTTCAAAGTATTTTTCGATAAATTCGGCGCGCCCCTGAAGCAGCGTGACCGCCCCCCGCCGGGGATGGCCAAGCGCGGGCCAATGGGCGTAGCGGATCCGGATTTTGTCCACGGTTGTGACAAACCCTGACTGCGCCCCGTCCGGCACCGGATTTTCGGGATGATCGAACAGTTTCATGGGAAAAAGTGATAGCGGGCTTCGCCCGGCCCCACAACAAGCTTTCAGGCCAGCCCTGAGGAAGGACTGGCCTTGAAACCCTTATCCACCGGCAAAGCGGTTACCAGCGCGGCTGCCAGTATCCACGGCCGCCAACCGGGTGGCTGCGCACGATACGGGCATTTCGGGAATCAACTACCAGCCGCACAGGCATGCCGCGCCAGCCAATGGCCTTGACGATAAACATCGGGCCGCGCCGGTCCACAATCTTGATCCGGTGAAAACCGCGATGGCGCAGGCTGCGGCGAATCTGACGCGGGCCCATATGGGCATGGTGGCCATGCCAGCCCGGACCACCCCAATGGCCACCCCCATGCCCACCCCCATGCCCACCTCTGGGGCCGCCGCGATGACCGTCAAAATGCTGGCCGCGATGCCCGCCCCGGCGGCCGTCATGACCATGTCCATGGCGGTGCGGCCGGTCGCGGTCATGCACCTTGACGACGGGCGGCTGCGACGCTTTTTCCTGGAGCGCGGGGGCTGCTTGCGGGCCACTCAGCTGCGCAGCCCCTGAAAGCGGTGCGGCAGCCGCCGTATGGGCAAGGCCGAGCGAGGCGGCAAGAACCGCGGCTGCAATCGGAGCGGACAGTCGGGACAAAAAAGCGGGCATGGAACATCTCCTGATCCTGGGAACGTCTTGGGAACTCTTTGAACCGCCAGCGCCGGGCCGACGGTGAGTGCAAGATGCGCCGCGCCGCTTGAACCGGACCGGAAGGCTCCATTCATCTACCGTTCATCTGCACAAGACCGGCCAGGTTCCGGGCCTCTTGAAATCAATTCCCGCAATGCCCACCTCAGTTTTGCAGGCGCCGCTATGGGTCTGCGAAAACCTTCTGTCCCGCCACATTGGGGGACAGGAAACCGATGAAAACAGTCGTGAAGTATCTGTTGCTCACAGGAGGACACTTAAATGCGTCACTTGGATTTCTCCCCCCTTTACCGGTCTACCGTCGGGTTCGACCGCCTCTTCTCCATGCTGGATGCCGCCGGAAACGACGCTCCCAGCTATCCGCCCTATAATATTGAGCGCACCGGCGAAAACGCCTACCGCATCACCATGGCCGTGGCCGGGTTCACCGATGAGGAACTCTCGGTGGAAGCCAAGGAACATGTTCTGACCATCAAGGGTGAGAAGTCGGAAGAAGACAGCGACCGCGAGGTGCTCTACCGGGGCATTGCCTCGCGCACTTTCGAACGCCGGTTCCAGATTGCCGAACATGTGCGCGTTGACGGGGCACTGCTCCAGAACGGCCTGCTCCATGTGGACCTTGTGCGCGAGCTTCCCGAAGCGATGAAGCCGCGCAAGATCGAGATCACGTCTGGAACTGCAACCCGGCAGATCGAATCTCAGGCGCACTAAGCCGTTTCGAAAGACATAACAATGTTCATCTGAACGTTGTTATGTGATGATTGCGCGGCTGGCATATCGCCAGCCGCGCTTTTCTCAAAAGAAACACCTCACGCGGCTCGCCCCGAAGGTGACACGCGGCTGAGTAGGAAGTCCTGTTTCAAACCTTCCCTCAGACAGACACGCTCTCTCATCTTGAGAAAACGGAGCGCGGCAGTCTCATGACACGCCACAAGCCGCCGGTTCCCCGTGTCCTCACGCATTCGCGCCGAATGCAGTCAAAAAGGCCGTCACATCCTCATCCGTAGTGGCAAAGCTTGTAACCATGCGGAAGCAGATCTCGTCTGGCTGCACGGCATGGTCCGGCTCCAGGTTCTTGGCAGGCCATTCATATATCTTGGCACCTGCGGCCGTGAGCCTTTCGAACAGCTCCCGTTTGACAATCGGAAACACTTCGTTCGCTTCCACTGGCCAGGCCGTGCGCCCGCCTCCAGACCGGATGCCCTCCGCCAGCTTCTGTGCCATTCTATTGGCATGGCTTGCCGTGGCCAGCCAGGCGTCATCGTCGAAATAGCCCTCCAGCTGCGCGGAGACAAAGCGGCTTTTGGAAAACAAATGCCCGGCCCGTTTGCGGAAATATTCAAACCCCTTGGCCACGTCCAGATCAAAGAAAACAACGGCCTCGGCGCACCAGCAACCATTCTTGGTCGCGCCGAAGGAGAGCACATCCACCCCCGTCTTCCAGGTCATCTCCGCCGGTGTGCAGCCCAGTGTGACCAGGGCATTGGCAAAGCGGGCACCATCCATATGAAGCGGAACGGACCGGGAGCTGGCCGCATCCTTGAGCGCTGCAATTTCCTCCAGCGTATAGACCGTGCCGCTTTCGGTGGCCTGGCTGATGGAAACCGAGGCCACCTGACCATGATGCACCACCCCGTCCGGAAAGGCGGACATGGCCTCCGATAGCGCCTCAGCGGTCATTTTCCCGCCAGGGCCTGCAACACTTACCAGTTTGTTGCCGGAGGTCATGAATTCAGGGCAATTGCACTCATCCACCTGAATATGGCTGTCCGAATGGCAGAAAACCGCCCCACCCGGCTTGGCCAGCGCAGCCAACGCCAGCGCATTGGCCGCCGTGCCTGTGGCCACGTAGAAGACGGCGACCTGCCGCTCGAATATCTCGTTGAACCGCTGATGGATACGGTCGGTGGGCGGGTCGATGCCATAAGACGGCTCGAACCCGGAATTGTGGCGGGCCAGCGCCGACATCACCGCCGGAGCTGCACCCGCCCAGTTGTCGCTGGCAAAGTTCATGGTTCCGGTTTAAGCACCCTGGCTTTCACCCGGCAACCGGATTTTCAGGACTTGGCCACGTTTCACCCGCGTGCCTAGTAGTAGAGTTCCCGCTGCCGGTAGTAACGCCCCAGGAGAAAGTCCAGGGAAATCACCCCGGGCCCTTTCAGAGCCGGGACGAGCAGCAGGAAGATCCAAAGCAGGCGGTCATCGGCAATGATCGCATAAGGCTGGCCGTCAAACAGCGCCCCGATGGTTTTGGCATCCGCCCCGTGTCCGTAAACATCCACGTAACTCATAACAATGATGAAGACGATCATGCCAAGGCTGGCGAACCGGGTGAACAGGCCCAGCACCACCATCACCGGCAAGATAAATTCTCCCCAGGTCCCGGCCAGAACCATCAGACCATAGGGAAAGAAAGGCAGCTGGCTCGGATCGTAGCTGACCTGCTCCATGAGCTTGGGCAACATCTGGGCATAGGCCCCGGCCGTTGGGGAAAAGAGGTTCATGAAATCGCCGCCGATTTTCGTCAGGGCCGAGTTCCAAAAAAACTGAAACAGCACGGCCGCAAAAATGAAGCGTGCGGCAAATCCCATCAGCCAGCCATTGGTCAGCCGTTCCAGCGTGCCGAACACCGCCGTATACAACCGCACAAAAAAACCCGCGAGTGCGCCCATGAAATACCCCTTCCCTTGTCCATGTCAGGACCCCGGCCATCTTGGCTCAGTCAAATAAAAGGCCCTTGAAAACACCTTTTGAAAGACAATCCGACAGACAGCCGGACAGTGAAAACGTGGCCGTGTGTGCCACCGCCTGCGTTGCGGCCTCGCCAAGCATGGCGCCTTCCAGCAGCGCCGTCACGAAAAGACCGCCCCCGGGAGGCAGAAGATGCAGACCCACCTCCAGATCCGGACGTGTGACCAGAACCGATTGGGGCCGGTCCAGATCTGGCACAGATGCGTCTTCCGGCGCAAACCGGTTCGCCCGCGCCAGATCGAGAACCGGCCAGGGCGACACGACCACCGCAGTGGCCGGATGGGCGGCGAAACGGACGCCGCCAAGCCGGGCCGGATCCACCTGCCCCAACACTGCCGGATCCAGCGGCGCGGCATCTGCCGCATGATAAGACTGCAGCCACGCCCATTCCAGCCGGGCGACATCGGCCAAATATGGATAGGCCTTGAGCGGCTCAAAGCCGTCGATGAACGCCGCGAAGTCCTGACCGTACCAGATCAAAACCGGGGAAGCGGGCGGATGTTGGGCAATAAAGGCGCGCGCCAGCGCGTTGAAATAGTCTTCGCCCAGGAGAGAGGACAGGGCGGGAAATGTCTGCCGGAGCGCTTCACACAGGGAAACGATGACGTTGTTGCGGTAGATATTGAACCGCTTGGGCGCAGGCGCCCCATCCGGGCCTGTCAGGCCGGCCGGGGGGGCCGCCTGCGGGTCCCACAGGGCCGCCCCAAAAGCCTTGGCTCCGACACTACGGCTCCGTCCGGCTGCACCCATGTCAGACCACCCGTTGCAAAGAAGGGTGTCCGGCCCGGGTCAGCAGCCGGTCGGCGGCCTGCACTTCGGCCTGCAAAACCGGCCAGGCGGGCACGTCATTGTCCCACTCGATCAGGGTCGGCAGCGCCCCGGTTTTCTGAAGCACTGTGTCATAAAGCGCCCAGACGGCCGCATCCACTTCCCGGTCATGGGCATCGATCAGCAGCGGACGGCCCTGATCATCCGTGTCTGGCGCATGGCCACCCAGATGGATCTCCTCGATCAGTGACAGCGGAAAGGCCGCCAGATAGTTCAGCGCCGACTGCTGGTGGTTGGTACACGAGACATGGACGTTGTTGACATCCAGAAGCAGGCCGCAGCCGGTGCGCCCGGCCACCTCGCCCAGAAACGCCAGTTCGCTCATGGTGCTTTGTTCAAACGCCACATAGGTGGACGGGTTTTCCAGAAGCATCCGGCGCCCGAGCGTTTCCTGAACCTCGTCAATATGGTCACAGACCCGGTCAAGCGCTGCCTTGTCATAGGGAACCGGCAGAAGATCATTGAAATAGGTGGTGTCATGGGTGGACCAGGCCAGATGTTCTGAAAACAGGCCCGGCTCGTAGCGCCGGTTGAGCGCGGCCAGCCGCTGCAGATGGTCCTTGTCCAGTGGACCTTCCCCGCCAATGGAAAGGCCAACCCCGTGAAGAGACAGGGGATAGTCGGCCCGCACCGCTTCAAGCTGGCGGTGAGGCACACCGCCCGCGCCCATGTAATTTTCCGCGTGAATTTCGAAAAAACCGATCCGGGCCCGGCTGTCGAGAATCGCGCCAACATGCTCCGCCTTCAACCCGGCTCCGGCCCGGGCCGGAATGGCGGCGGCAACACGCTGGCGGGACGGGTCAGATCGCTGATCAGACATGGCTGTCTCCCTGGCTAGGGACGCAGAGGGCAAGAACGGAAAAGACACGGGCAGGCGGTCACTGTCCGCCGGCCCATACTCGCATCCCGGACGCTTGCCGGGCGGGCCCTGGTCAGGCTTTCGGCAGGTCGCGCTGCAATTCGGTCAAAGACCCCGTGCGCCCATCGGGAAGTTTCATGGTGGTGCAGGTGCCTTTGGGCACAAGCGTCCAGGCATTGCCCTGATAGTCAACGGTGGAGGTTCCGGCACAGGTGGTGCCCGGCCCGGCCTTGCAATCGTTCTTGCCCTTCAGGGATACGCCGTAGCATTTTTCCTTTGCCTGCGCCTGTGCAGGGCTGGTTGTGGCAAGACCGGCCACCGCAGTGGCAACAGCACCGGCAACGATTGCCGCAGACATAGCCTTGTGTTTCATTTCAGTCTCCTCTCATGAATAAAATCAATGTCTGCCTGCACAGTCCTGATCCCGTACGGGCACAAAAGTTACATGAGCCTATCGAGCTTCAATGGGAAATCAAAGGCCTGTGACCAATTTGCGAGCACATCGGACCAGAATTCCGCCGACGAAATATTCTTGCCAAAAACACGCTTGAATCGACCTTTCGAGATAATTGGCACAAGCAACATGAAACAATTATAATGAGGCAACGCAGAAAGACCCTTGCCCCTGGCGGGGAAATCTGTCATGTTCCGACCGCCTAGAATAGGACAGGTATACTGTCCCAATTACGGGGGTGCTGGTGGGGAGAGCCGGACACCGCCAAACAAACGGCGATCAGACCAAGCGGTCGACGGATCCGGGGAGGATTCGCTGACACGACGGAACACATCAGTTTCGGCAGCGGTCAGTCCGCTGCGGCGATGTGGTGGTTTGTTTTCATGAACCGCCGCGGTAAATACAACGACAGAGCCGGGGCAGGAAAGCCAGGGTTCGCCGAGCCGCATTCTTGATGGAATGCGACCCGAACGGAACCCGACGCTTCAAGCCACGGCAACACTGGGCTTAACAGTGAGGGCGCACATGACGAGAGACGAGCTGACGACCAGCACAGCCATGCAGGCAGGCGGCGGGCAACACACGGGAACCGCACCCAAGACACTTGCCGAACGACTGGGCACGGCCGCCGAAAAAGGGCTCTATGATCCGTCACGCGAACACGATGCCTGCGGTGTTGGCTTTGTGGCCCATATGAAGGGTGAAAAATCTCACAAGATTGTGGCCGATGGCCTTCAGGTGCTGGAAAACCTGACCCATCGCGGCGCCGTTGGCGCGGACCCGCTGATGGGCGATGGCGCCGGCATGCTGGTGCAGATCCCGCACCGGTTCTTTGCCGAAGAAATGGACCAGGCCGGAACGCCCCTGCCCGAGGTGGGCCAATATGGCGTCGGTTTTCTGTTTCTGCCCCAGGATGACACCTTGCGCGCAACATGCGAAGAGATCGTGGAACGGGTGATCAAGGCCGAAGGTGAAGACCTGATCGGCTGGCGCACCGTTCCGGTCGACAATGCGTCCCTGTCCAAGGCCCCCGACATTGCGGCCACCGAACCGGTGTCCCGCCAGGTCTTCATCAAGCGCAAGAGCTGTGAAGACCCCGATGCGTTCGAGCGCCGTCTTTATGTGCTGCGCAAGGTGATTTCCAACACGGTGCGCGCAGAGACCGATGCGGTCGAGAAGGGCTTTTACATCGTCTCCCTGTCAAGCCGCACGCTGGTTTACAAGGGCATGTTCCTGGCCTATCAGCTGGGCGCCTATTATGCCGACCTGAAAGATGAGCGTTTCACTTCCGCTCTTGCGCTGGTGCACCAGCGTTTTTCCACCAACACCTTCCCCTCCTGGGACCTGTCTCATCCCTACCGGATGGTGGCCCATAACGGGGAAATCAACACCCTGCGCGGCAATGTGAACTGGATGGCCGCCCGTCAGGCCTCCGTTTCCTCCGCGCTTCTGGGCGACGACATTTCCAAACTCTGGCCGATTTCCTATGAAGGCCAGTCGGACACGGCCTGTTTCGACAATGCCCTGGAATTCCTGGTCATGGGCGGCTACTCGCTGGCCCATGCCGCCATGATGCTCATCCCGGAGGCCTGGGCAGGCAATCCGCTGATGGATGAAAACCGCCGCGCCTTTTACGAATACCACGCGGCTCTGATGGAGCCGTGGGACGGCCCCGCTGCCGTTGCCTTCACCGACGGGCGCCAGATCGGCGCAACGCTGGACCGCAACGGCCTGCGCCCAGCCCGCTACATTGTGACCGACGACAATTTTGTCATCATGTCCTCCGAAGTCGGTGTCCTGCCGGTAGCCGAAGAGCGCATTGTCCAGAAATGGCGGCTGCAGCCGGGCAAGATGCTGCTGATCGATCTGGAGGAAGGCCGCATCGTCTCCGACGATGAAATCAAGCGCCAGCTGTCAACTGCCAATCCTTACAAGGACTGGCTGCACCGCAGCCAGATCGTGCTGGAAGACCTGCCGGGCGTGCGCCAGCGTGCGCCTGTAGCGGGGGAAAGCCTGCTCGACCGCCAGCAGGCCTTTGGCTACACTCAGGAAGACATCAAGCTTCTCATGATCCCGATGGCCACCGTCGGCCAGGAAGCAATCGGTTCCATGGGCACCGACACGCCGATTTCCGCGCTGTCCGACAAGTCGAAGCTGCTCTACACCTATTTCAAGCAGAACTTTGCCCAGGTCACCAACCCGCCGATCGATCCGATCCGGGAAGAGCTGGTGATGAGCCTGGTCTCCTTCATCGGCCCGCGCCCGAATATTTTCGACCTGAAAGGCCTGTCCACTTCCAAACGCCTGGAAGTGCGCCAGCCGATCCTGACCAATGAGGATCTTGAGAAGATCCGGGCCATTGGCGACATTGCCGACAACCAGTTCTCCGCCAAGACGCTCGACATCACCTACAACGCCGAAAAAAGCGCCCATGGTATGGAAGGCGCGCTGGACGAATTGTGCGAACGGGCGGAAAAGGCCGTGCGCGACGGCTACAACATCATCATCCTGTCCGACCGGCTGATCAGCCGGTCCCGGATCGCGATCCCCGCACTTCTGGCGACTGCCGCCGTGCACCATCACCTGATCCGCAAGGGCCTGCGCACCTCCGTCGGCCTTGTGGTGGAAACCGGCGAAGCGCGTGAAGTGCATCACTTCTGCGTTCTGGCCGGGTATGGGGCGGAAGCCATCAACCCCTATCTGGCCTTCGAAACGCTGCTGTCCATGCATATGGAAATGGACTTCCCGGAAGAAGTGGACCAGTTCGAGGTTGTCGAGCGCTACATCAAGTCCATCGACAAGGGCATCTTGAAGGTCATGTCCAAGATGGGCATTTCGACCTACCAGTCCTATTGCGGCGCGCAGATCTTTGACGCGGTCGGCCTCGGTACGGACTTCGTGAAGAAATATTTCTTCGGCACCGCCACCATGATCGAAGGCATTGGCCTTGCGGAAGTGGCCAATGAAACGGTGCTGCGCCATTCCGAAGCCTTCGGGGACGTCGCCATCCTGCGCCGCTCGCTTGAGGTCGGCGGCGAATATGCCTACCGGACCCGGGGCGAAAGCCATATGTGGACCCCGGACTCCATCGCCCAGCTGCAGCATGCGGTGCGCTCAAATCTGCCCGAGATGTACCGGGCCTTTGCCGAGGAAGTGAACGGCAAGAGCGGGCGCTATGCGATTCGCGGTCTCTTCCGCATCAAGGGTGCTGAGGAAATCGGCTCCAGCCCGATTGCGCTGGACAAGGTGGAACCGGCGGAAAGCATCGTCAAACGCTTTGTCACCGGCGCCATGTCCTTCGGCTCGATTTCCCGCGAGGCCCATACGGCGCTCGCCGTTGCCATGAACCGGATCGGCGGCAAGTCGAACACCGGCGAAGGCGGCGAAGAGCCGGAACGGTTCAATCCACTGCCCGACGGGTCCCAGAACCCCCGGCGTTCAGCGATCAAGCAGGTCGCCTCTGGCCGCTTCGGGGTGACCACCGAGTATCTGGTCAATTCCGACATGATTCAGATCAAGGTGGCTCAGGGGGCCAAGCCCGGCGAAGGCGGGCAGCTTCCCGGCCACAAGGTCGATGCGGTCATTGCCAAGGTCCGCCATTCCACGCCGGGGGTTGGCCTGATCTCGCCGCCGCCGCACCATGACATCTATTCCATCGAGGATCTGGCTCAGCTCATTTATGACCTGAAAAACGTCAATCCGGCTGCGGACATTTCCGTCAAGCTTGTCTCCGAAGTCGGGGTTGGCACCGTGGCGGCCGGGGTGGCCAAGGCCCGCGCGGACCACATCACCGTGTCTGGCTATGACGGCGGCACCGGCGCCTCCCCGCTGACCTCGATCAAACATGCGGGCAGTCCGTGGGAAATCGGCCTTGCGGAAACCCAGCAGACGCTGGTGCTCAACGGCTTGCGTTCGCGCGTCGCACTTCAGGTCGATGGTGGCCTGCGCACGGGCCGGGACGTGATTGTCGGCGCGCTTCTGGGCGCCGATGAATTCGGCTTCTCCACCGCACCGCTGATCGCGGCCGGCTGCCTGATGATGCGCAAGTGCCACCTGAACACCTGCCCGGTCGGCATTGCCACCCAAGACCCGGTTCTGCGCAAGCGCTTCAAGGGCACGCCCGAACATGTGATCAACTACTTCTTCTATGTCGCTGAGGAAGTGCGGGAGATCATGGCCGGGCTCGGGGTGGAAAAACTGGACGACCTGATCGGCCGGTCCGACTATCTCGACAAGAATGCGGCCATTGAGCACTGGAAAGCCCAGGGTCTCGACTTCACGCGGATCTTCTTCCAGCCGGACGCCGCGCCGGAAGCCACCCGCTGGACCGAGACCCAGGACCACCCGATTGACGACATTCTCGACCGCCGCCTGATTGCCGCCGCCAAACCGGCCCTTGAGACCAAGGAACCGACGGTGATCGAGGAGACGATCTGTTCCGTCGACCGGTCTGTCGGCGCCATGCTCTCCGGCGAGATTGCCAAACGCTATGGCAGCAAGGGTCTCAAAAAGCCCGACACGCTGACAATCAATCTGAAGGGCACCGCCGGTCAGGCCTTTGGTGCCTTCGTCTCCCGCGGCGTGACCATCAATCTGGTCGGCGATGCAAATGACTATGTCGGCAAGGGCCTTGCCGGTGGCAAGCTCATTGTGCGGCCACCGGATAACACCCGGATTGTTGCTGAAAACTCCATTATTGTCGGCAACACGGTGCTCTACGGCGCGACCGAGGGGGAATGTTATTTCCGCGGCGTGGCCGGGGAACGCTTCGCCGTCCGCAACTCCGGCGCCATTGCCGTTGTGGAAGGAGTAGGCGACCATGGCTGCGAATACATGACCGGCGGGGTCGTCGTGGTGATCGGCCAGACTGGCCGGAACTTCGCGGCCGGCATGTCCGGCGGCATTGCCTATGTTCTTGATGAGGACGGCACGTTCGGCTCCCGCTGCAACCTGGCCATGGTCGATCTGGAACCGGTGACGGAAGAGGACGACCTTCTGGAAAAGCTGCACCACCATGGCGGCGACATCGAGCACAAGGGCCGCGTCGACCTTTCCTCCGACATGACCCGCCATGACGATGAGCGCCTGCGCCAGATGCTGGCCAAGCATTTGGAACTGACCGGCTCTGCGAAAGCGCAGGCCATTTTGGACGACTGGACCAGTTTCCGGCCGAAATTCGTCAAGGTCATGCCGGTTGAATACCGCCGCGCGCTGCGGGAAATGGAAGAGCAGCGCCTGGGCATGGTCGCCGCCGAATAGGGCCAACAACACAAAAGGCTCTCGGCCGCAGCGCGCGGCCGATTGCAGCCGACTTGAGGACGCACACAGTTGAGGAGGTCACCTTGGGCAAGGTAACCGGTTTTTTGGAAATCGACCGTCAGGAACAGAAGTATCAGCCGGCTTCTGACCGCATCCGCCATTTCCGCGAATTCACCATTCCGCTGAATGAGCAGGAAGTCGCCAACCAGGCGGCCCGCTGCATGGATTGCGGCATCCCATTCTGCCATGGACCGACCGGATGTCCGGTCAACAACCAGATCCCGGACTGGAACGATCTGGTCTATCAGGGCGACTGGGACATTGCCCTGCGCAACCTGCATTCCACCAACAACTTCCCCGAATTCACCGGCCGCATCTGCCCGGCGCCCTGTGAAGAAGCCTGCACGCTGAACCTGGAAGACATTCCCGTCAATATCAAAACCGTGGAACAGGCCATTGCCGACAAGGGCTGGGAAGAAGGCTGGATCGTGCCCGAACCCGCAGCCAGCAAGACCGGCAAGGCGGTTGCGATCATCGGTTCGGGCCCGGCTGGCATGGCCGCCGCCCAACAGCTCGCCCGGGCGGGCCACACGGTGCATGTCTATGAGCGCGAGGCCAAGGCCGGCGGCCTGCTGCGCTACGGTATTCCCGATTTCAAGATGGAAAAACACTATATCGACCGGCGCGTCGCCCAGATGGAAGCCGAAGGTGTGACCTTCCACTATGGGGTTAATGTGGGCGTCGATACGTCGCTGGAAGAACTGGCCGAACGCCATGACGCGGTTATCCTGTGCGCCGGGGCCGAGCGCCCGCGCGATCCGGGTGTCTCGGGCATGGAACTGGAAGGCTGCCACTGGGCCATGGACTATCTCGTCCAGCAGAACCGCCGAGTCGGCGGCGAGCCGGAAGGCGACGCCCAGCCGGTCTGGGCAGGTGGCAAGCATGTGGTCGTGATCGGCGGCGGCGACACCGCGTCCGACTGTGTCGGTACCGCGTTCCGCCAAGGGGCGCTGTCCGTTACCCAGCTGGACATCCGCCCGATCCCGCCGCTGAAGGAAGACAAGATGGCGGTCTGGCCCTATTGGCCGACCAAGTTCCGCACCTCCTCCTCACAGGCAGAAGGCGCGGAACGGGAATTTTCCGCAGCCACCCTTGGCCTTGTGGGCGAAGACGGAGTGGTCACCGGCGTAAAATGCGCCCGGGTGGACGAAAAGCGCCGCCCGATTGAAGGCACGGAGTTCATCCTGCGCGCCGATCTGGTGCTGGCGGCCATCGGCTTTTCCGGACCGCTGCTGGAAACCTATATCGCCGAAGCCGGGGACAAGCTGGAACTGGACGGGCGCACCAACGTGAAGGCCAATACGGACGACTACAAAACCAGCATGAAAAAGGTTTTTGCTGCAGGCGACGTGCGCAAAGGCCAGTCGCTGGTCGTCTGGGCCATCCGGGAAGGCCGCCAGGCCGCCCGCTCGGTAGACGAATTCCTGACCGGGTCCTCGGACCTGCCGCGGTAAGCGCCCCGCAAAAGATAAGGCGCGCTTAGAGCATCGTGCGATCAGTCTGCACCAGTTGATGCTGGAAAGCAGATCATCCGGCAAGGCGCATCGCGCAGCGCGATGCGGTGTATCGGGCAAGCGACGCAACGCTGCCGATGGGCTGCTTTCAATCACCCCAGGGGCCGGTCTGCTTTGCCCGCTGACATCGTTGGATCGAACTTGTGGTGGGAAACACCACGGCGCGCGATCCGCCTCCTCAGCAGACAAAGCAGATCCGGTCAAATGGTGCAGACTGATCGCACGATGCTCTAAGAGCCGCTGGGAACCGCACCACCCAGGGCCGATGTGCCGTCGGCCTCCATATATGGATCATCCACCCGGCCCGGCACGGGCTGAAGCGGCTCGCCCTTGACGAAAAAGCGGTAGGCGGCGCTGTCTGTATCGATTTCGCGCTGATCGTCCTCACCACCCAGCAGCAAGCCCTCAGGCGAAGTGGTCCGGCCGGTCAGCACGATGAAATTCGGGTCGTCCTCAATGCCCTCATAGGCAAGCCCGCCATATCCGCCCAAAAGCCGCAAAAGTTCCCGGTCAACAAAAAACGCCACCTTGCGGTAGCCCGGCCATGAAAAGCCGATCCGGTCCTGGGTCCGCAATCGTGTGTTCTTGCCGTCCACATCCGGGCCAAAGGAAGAGTAGCTGCCATCTTCAGCCAAAAAGATATCCCAGATATCCACATACCGGACCCGCCGGTCTTCGGACGCCGACTGGAAAATGGCATTCAGCTGGGTGAAATCCGCATTGACGCTCTTCTTGCTGGTGGGCGGCAGGCCGACCCAGACAATCGGCTTCTTCTCCTGGCGCACAACACGCACCAGCGCTTCCACCTTCTTGCGGTAGGCCGAGGTCCAGTCCTCGCTCATATATTCGATTAGCGGATCTTCCTCAAAGAGCTTGCCGAGATCCCTGCGGCCGATCATCACCACCATCGCCTTTACATCCGCGCCGCGGATCTTGGCCAGCACCTTTTCCGGCCAGTCAGGGCCCGCTTTTCCGGCAAATCCGGCCTTGTCCTCTGTCAGACGTTCCACCCGGATCTGGGGTTTGTCAGCCAGAATGTAATCGAGCCCGTCCGCGACCCCGCGCGCCATGCGGTCCCCCACCACCAGAATGGCACCGGCATCCGGGTTCTTGGGCTGGATCTGGAGCCTGGGCGGCGCCCCGGCGGCCCGGGAGGACGTGCTGCGCTTCTGGATGCTGCCCGGCGGCCGCTTCGTCTTGCGCCGTTCCTTGTTGCCAAAGAGCTTTTGCAGGGGAGCAAACGGATTGAAGCCACGCAAAAGACCATTTTGGGCAACTACAATGCCCTTGTGCGCCCCTTGTCCGCCCGCAGGCTCCTCTGCGGCGGCAGGTGCCAGCCCCGCGCCCAGAACCAGGATGCATACAGCCAAAGCCAGCGGACACGCCAGCCCGGTCCGAATCTTCCAGAAATCGGTCACAAAAAACGCAGACACGGTCACCCTACTCTCCAGGAAGGACAGATCTGCGCCTAGCTTACCCGCCCATTTTCAGATGCGCCAGCAAAACCACGGACGGATAGCCATCCGGCACAAGGCCACGTGCACTTTGATAGGCCCGTATCCCTCTGCGTGTGGCCGGACCAGCCTTGCCATCTGCAGATCCGACAGAAAAACCCTGCCGGTTCAGGAGATTTTGCAGCTCTGCGGTTTCAGACCGGTTCAGCGGCAAATAATCCCGCGACCAGTCCCCCGCCAGCGGCCCGCCGCCGATCAGACGGTCTGCCAGATGCCCGACCGCAAGCGCATAGGCGGTCGCATTGTTGTAACGCTTGATGACATAGAAATTGCGCAGCATCAGAAAGGCCGGTCCCTTTGCCCCTGCAGGTAGAACCATGATTGCCTTGTCGGAGCGGCGCGGGAATCCCTTGCCATTGGACCTGCGCACGCCGCGCTTGGCCCACTCGCCAAGGGTCATGGTCAGATCGCCATCGGCCAGATGATAATCGAACCCGGCGGGCAGCTTGACTTCATAGCCCCAGGTCTTGCCGGTCTGCCAGCCGTGCTTTTTCAGATAGTTTGCCGTGGAGGCAAGCGCATCGGGCACGGATGTCCAGATGTCCCGGCGGCCATCGCCGTTGTAATCCGCCGCATAGGCCTTCCAGCTGGACGGCATGAACTGGGTATGTCCCATTGCCCCGGCCCAGGACCCTTCCATATCCTGAAACCGCACATGGCCCGCCTGCACAATGGCGAGGGCAGTCAGAAGCTCCCGGTTCCAGAATTTCTTGCGCCTTGGCGCCGCATAGGCCAGCGTGGCCAGCGCCTGGATCACATTGTGGCGCCCCATATAGCCGCCATAATTGGTTTCCATACCCCAAATCGCCAGAACGGCTTCCCGGTCGACCCCGTAGCGGGCCTCGATCTGCGCCAGGACCGGCCCATATTTCTTGAGCAGCTCCCGGCCTTTTTCGACCCGGCTTTCAGACACCGCGCTGTCCAGATAATCCCAGATCGGCTTGACGAATTCCGACTGCTTGTTCATCAGCCGCAGGGTGTCGTCATCCGGCTTCATGCCGGTGAACACAGCGTTATAGGTGTTGGCGGAAATCCCGGCCGCCTTGGCTTTTGGCCAGAAATCACGCACGAACCGGTCAAATCCCGGATCGGCGTGGGCCGGGCACAACGTGGCTGTCAGCCCAACGGCCACGAGCAGGCCACCGGCCAGCCGTTTCAGTCCACCTGCCGGCCAGATGGTCCGGGGCATCACCACAATTGCCTTCGCAGTCCGCAGCACAAAGCTCCGCATCAGGGCCTCCTATGCCCAGGTCCGTGTTCGCTTCTGCCCCCGCCCCATGAATGGCCGTTTTTTGGTTACCGTAAAGTTAATGACGGAACCGAAGACCGGCTTCCACTGCGTTTTCCGTGTAATCGCTTGCCTCTTCGGAACTGTCGAACCTGCGGTGGGTATAGTCCGCCGTCAGTGCCACGTTTCTGGTCAGGGCAAATGTCACGCCGCCAAACCCGGTCAGGGTCCGTTCCTCAATGGAAACGCCCTCATAGGTCCGGTAACTGTAGCCTGTGCCTGTTTCAGCAACGAGACGGTCGCTGAACGCATGGGCCAGACGCAGATCTCCTGAATAGATGATCGAGCCACTCGCCATGTCAATATCCGTTGCTTCAAAACGGGTGCCAACACCGGCCGTCACGGTTGTCAGGCGGCTGGGCGACCAGACCAGCGACCCGTCCACAATCAGCCCACTGAGATTGTCGAGCCGTCCGTCTTCCAGATCCTCGATCCGCCAGCCAGCCCCAAGGGTGCCGGTCACCTTGGGACCGGACGCAATGGCCAGGCCCCCGCGCAGCTGATAACCATTGGCATTGCGCTTTTCGCACAAGGCGTCGCTGCAGCTCTCGTCATAACGGCGCAGCAGCAAAGCCCCTTCCACAAAAGGCGTCAGAACACTGCCGGTATCCGCATCCAGACGCAGGCTGGCGGAATAGAGCGTGTTGTCCCGGCCTCTATCTTGCGTGTCATCGGACGTATAGACGCTGCGGTCCACAGCAAAGGACGTGGTCACGGCCACCAGCCCTACGGCCCGGCTTGCGCCCAAAGATCCCGAATAGGTTTGGATATGATCGGTCTCCGAAGACGTTGATTCCGCACTGCCGTCTTCTTCGCGCGAATAGGTGTAGCTGACGCCAGACGTCACCTGGGTGGCGTCGCTGACATCAAGCCGCAGACTAGCGGCCGCAGAAACGCTGCCGTCATTGTCATCCGGCTTCTCCGGATAGCCGGTATAGCTGCCCCGCAAGGAGGCATCGAACCGGTGCCGGGACCAGTTGGACGTAAGCGCCAGATCCGGCGAGATCCGGTAAAGAGCCCCGGACGTGCCGGAGGCGGACTGGGCCGTGTTGTCCGTCCAGCCGGTGGAGACTGTGACTTGCGGAGTGAAGGTAAACGTGCCCAGCCGGATGCCCTGAGCCTCGTCAAAGGTGGTGTCCCCGCCGAACACACTGTCGTCAACAAGGTCATCGGAGAGCGGCACGGCCCGGTTCACAGCCGCCAGCCGGTCGGAAAAGGGCCGCACCGGCAGCACCTGCCCGTTCGTGCCGAGCCCGTTTGAGCCGGTTTCTGCTTCCGCACTGTTCAGGCTGCGGCGCAAGGCAAAAACATTCGACTGCACCGGAGTGCTGTCCGCCGCTTCCACTGCCTGGTCAGAGGCCTCTTCGGAGCCCAGCCCATCCTCTGCTGAACCGGACCCACGCAAGCCCGTCACCGTCTGCGCAAACGGTGACCCCACCTGAAAGGCGGTCAGACAAACAAGGATAGGCAGAATACGGCGCATTCACATCTACTGTTCAAATCGCTCGAAACCGGCCGGTTCCAAGAACAGCCCCAACCTGACGAATGATGGTTAATGCTTCGTTTCCGTGTTGCAAATTGCCACAGGATTCCCTTTGGAGGAGATCTCACTCCGCCGGGTACCAGGCCTGGTCAACGCCATCGAAAAACCACAAAAAACGGCAGAGTTCTTGATCCTGGCGAGCGTCTGGCATAGTCCTAGGCAGACCGCGCCCGGGGCGCTGGACGGGCGGCCAGTCCGTAAGCCCCACGTCCGGTAAACCATGCGCCAAATACAAAGACAAGAAAGCCACAATGGCCACATCCCCAACCAATTCTCAATCCGGCCCGGTGTCAGAGACACTCGCCCAATGCCTTGTATCCGCTGAACGGACCTTCGAAACGGAAATTGCCGGTCTCAGCGCCGTTAGGGCCGCTTTGAAAAATGGATTGGCGGAGCCTTTCAAGCAAACCTTCGATCTGATCTGCAACAGCAAGGGCCGTGTGGTCGTCACCGGCATCGGCAAAAGCGGCCATATCGGCACCAAGATTGCCGCCAGCCTGGCCTCAACCGGCACGCCGTCCTTTTTTGTGCATGCGAGTGAAGCCAGCCATGGCGACCTTGGCATGGTCACCGGCGATGATGTGGTAATTGCCCTGTCCTGGTCCGGCGAGACCCAGGAACTGGCCAGCATCGTCAACTATTCAAGGCGCTTCAAGGTGCCGCTGGTGGCCATCACATCGCGCAGCGACAGTGCGCTTGGCCGGGCGGCAGATGTGGTGCTGAAGCTGCCAAGCGTGGCTGAGGCCTGCCCCCACGGGCTGGCGCCGACGACCTCTGCCCTCATCCAGTTGGCCATCGGCGATGCGCTTGCCGTTGCCCTTCTGGAAGGACGCGGCTTCACCGCTCAGGATTTCCGGGTGTTCCATCCGGGCGGCCGCCTTGGTGCCAGCCTGAAGACCGCCCGGGACATCATGCATACTGGCGATCATTTGCCGCTGGTCCCGCAGTCAATCCCCATGAGCGAGGGCATCGTGCTGATGACCCAGCGGGGCTTCGGCGTCCTGGGCGTCACGGATGAGCTCAACCGGCTCATCGGCATCATCACCGATGGGGATTTGCGCCGCCATGTGTCTGCAAATCTTCTGGAAAAGACGGCTGGCGACATCATGACCCGTGAACCGAAAACGGTCGCGCCCGACACCCTGTCCGCCTCGATCCTGGAGCTGGTGAACAGCCTGTCGATCACCTCCGTTTTTGTGATTGAGGACGGCCGGCCGGCCGGCATTGTCCATCTTCACGACCTGTTGCGCATTGGCGCCGCCTGACCTGACCGGTCTGGCGCGCCTCCTTTTTCCGCATTTTCACGGAGCAGGGACACTGAAAAGTTGATTTTCAGGCCCGCAAGGCGCGCCGCATTAGGATTTGATTAGCCATAGCGCCCTTAGACTGCAGCCAAGTTCAACCGGCATGATGCCGCAGACCTTGGTGTGTAGACAGAATGGATCTGGCGACCTTAATCGGAATTGTTGGTGCCTTCGGCATTGTTGTCACCGCGATTTTCCTTGGTGGCAGCTTCGGGCAGTTCGTTGACGTGCCTTCGATCCTCATCGTGATCGGCGGCGGTCTGGCCGCGACCCTGATTCGTTTTCAGATCTCGGACATTGCCGCCGCCTTTGTGACCGGGTTCAAGGTGGCTCTGGCCGGGCGGGGCGCCAGCCCGCGCGACCTGATCTCGGAAATCACCAATCTGGGTGAAATCGTGCGCAAGTCCGGCCCGCTTGGTCTGGAAAATGTCGATGTCTCCGATCCGGTGCTGGCCAAGGGTGTCCAGTATATCGCCGACGGCTACGAACTGGACTTCATCAAGGAAGCGATGGAGCGGGAACGGGACCTGCAATTGTCGCGCCTGTCGGAAGGCAAGCGTGTCATGAAGGCCCTTGGTGATTCCGCTCCGGCTTTCGGCATGATCGGGACCCTTGTGGGTCTGGTTCAGATGCTGGCCAATATGGATGACCCGGCCGCCATCGGCCCCTCCATGGCCGTCGCCCTGCTGACCACGCTCTACGGCGCCCTGATCTCCAACATCATCTGTCTGCCGCTGGTGGACAAGTTGGACGCGAAATTTGATGTCGACGAGCTCAACCAGACCCTGATCATCGACGGTGTCTGCCAGATCCGCGAATCCAAGAGCCCGGCACTCATCAAGGAAATGCTCATCGCATACCTTCCGGAAAAGGCCCGCGCCGAGCTGGCGGACGCCGCCTGACGCAGCGCACAGGAACGGACCAACAAGATGGCCAAGAAAAAACAGCAAGGCGGTGGCGGCGCTCCCGATTGGCTGGTCACCTTTGCCGATCTCATGTCCCTGCTTGTGTGTTTCTTCGTTCTGATCATTTCCTTCTCGATCCAGGACAAGGAAAAGCTGCAGGTTGTGGCCGGGTCCATGCGCGAGGCCTTCGGCGTGAAGGAAACCTCCAGCCGCACCGGCATCATCGAGGTCGAAGGCATTCCGATCCGCGACTACATGAAGGATATCAGCCAGGTCGAACAGGAAATGGATTCCGACTTTGCCACCGCGCGCCACGAGAAGCGGCGCAAACAGGGGCCGGAAGCCAACACCCACGACACGATGGAAGCCGATATCGAAAAGCCGCGCCAGTTCGCAACGGCAGCGGCCTCCCTGCGCCAGGCCTGGCAGGAAATGCCCGAAATCACGGAAGTCTCAACCAACATCATTCTGGAAGAGAGCGAGGATGGCCTGAACATCATGCTGGTCGACCAGGATGGCCGCTCCATGTTCCGCGAAGGCTCCAAATATCCTTATGAGACCACCCGGCGGCTGATCGCAAAGATGGCCCCGGTTCTGGCCCGTATGCCCAACCGGATCGAAATCACCGGCCACACCACCTCCGGCCAGCAGACAAGCGATCCGAGCTATACCGGCTGGGACCTGTCCACCGAGCGGGCAAACGTGGCCCGGCAGATCCTGTCCGAATATGGCGTACCGGATGATCAGTTCTATGCGGTGGTCGGCAAGGCGGACACCGAGCCGCTGTTTCCCAACGATCCCTATCTGGCCGCCAACCGGCGCATCGGCATCCTGCTGAAAGCCGAAGAGCCGCCAATCCCGCCGGGCCACAAGCTCTAAGACTGACCTGTTCAGGCTCATACCAACCTGAATAGATAGAAACCCATCTGATGGCGCTGGTCCGGTTTGGCCGGCAAGGCGCGTTGCGCAGGACGGCCTGGTTGGCCGTTCAAGCGGCGCAACGCAGTCCGGCGGGCCGGAGCAGGCCACCGAGGCCGTGTTTGAGGACTGTTCAGCTGCGTCCCAGGTTTTGAACGATAAACCATATCGCCCAGCAACCTGCTCCTTGCCGAACAGCCCCCAAACACGGTCAGATCGGTTCCTATCTATTGAGGTTGGTATCAACAAAGCCGCAGCGCCGGGAACCCATTTGAAAGCTGAAGGAGCCGGGCCGTTTTATCGTCCGGTCCGGGCCCGGTTCCCGTTACTCCGAGGCAGACACCACCAGCCGAGCGCCGTCCACCGCCTCGACCCGCACCTTTGTGCCTGCAGGCAGGTCCGGTCCAGTGATCCGCCAGACCGTATCGTCAATCGAAAGATTTCCCGCGCCGTCGCTCAAGGGTTTTTCCAGCGTGAATTTCCGGCCCACATAGCGGCTGCCGCGCCGGTTTAGGCCGGGATCACCGCTTTCTGAAGACAGGTTCACCATCAGGCGGCGCCCGATCAGAAGGCTTGTGATGGACAGCACCAGAAACAGGGTGATCATCACCTGCCAGCCCGGATCGGCGATCAGCGCGACGGCGCCCACCACCAGGGCCGCCAGGCCGAACCACAAGAAGATGCTGCCCGGTGCCACGATTTCCAGCCCCAGCAGGACAAGACCCAGGACAAACCAGCTCCAGGGTCCAAGGGCCGCAATGGTGCTTTCGATCAGCGTCACAAATTGCCTCCCTCAGGGCGCCCAAAGCCAGTGTTGGGAATACGGGAACCGCTCTGGCCCTCCTCATTGCGGCCGTCCTTGCTGAAGGCTTCCTTGGCAATCTCGCCGATGCCGCTCAAGGACCCGAGCAGCGAGGTCGCCTCCATGGGCAGGATCAGGGTTTTCTGATTGCGCGAGGTGGCCAGGGCGGTGAAGGCCTCCACATATTTGTTGGCCACAAAGTAGTTGATCGCCTGAACATCCCCGGCTGCGATGGCTTCGCTGACCATGCGGGTTGCCTTGGCTTCGGCTTCTGCCTCGCGCTCACGGGCTTCCGCGTCGCGGAAGGCGGACTCCCGGCGGCCTTCCGCCTCCAGAATGAGCGACTGTTTTTCACCTTCCGCCTTCAGAACTTCAGACTGCCGCTTGCCTTCCGCTTCCAGGATCGCCGCGCGCTTGTCACGTTCGGCCTTCATCTGCCGGGCCATGGCGTCTACCAGATCCCGGGGCGGGTTGATGTCCTTGATCTCGATGCGAGTGATCTTGACACCCCAGGGCTCGGCGGCCGCATCGACCACACGAAGGACCTGGGCATTGATTTCATCGCGGTTGGACAGGAGCGAATCCAGATCCATGGAGCCCATGACCGAGCGGATATTGGTCATGGTCAGATTGAGGATCGCATTTTTGAGCCCGAGCACTTCATAGGCCGCCCGCGCCGCATCCAGCACCTGATAGAAGGTCACCCCGTCGGCGGTCACCGTCGCGTTGTCCCGGGTGATCACCTCCTGGGAGGGCACATCCAGCACCTGTTCCATCATGTTCAGCTTGTGTCCAATCGTATCGATGAAGGGAATGATGAAATTCAGACCGGGAGTCAGTGTCTTGCGGTATTTTCCGAACCGTTCGACCGTAAAATTATACCCCTGGGGAACGGTCTTAACCCCGGCAAAAAACACCAGGACGACAAGAACAACAAGAAAGATCAGAACAACACTGTATGCATCAAAACCCGGCATGAATTTCTCCCGCTAAAGCCTGAGCCCCAGCACACCCGCCAAGGCGCGCCCAAGAGGCCCTCAGAGTCGGAATGGGATCGTCTTCACGATGGTCAATCGCCCCCTTTGACCATCCCGTGATCCACAAAACCAAAGTCACTATGCGCCGATCAGGCGCAAGCTTCCAGTGTCTTTCCCGCGTCTTCCCAGACACGGTAAAACACCGTCAGCGCAAATCTCGTTCCCCCGGATTTGCCTTTCGCAGCCTGAGATCGCAGATTTCAACGCAAAGACAAAATGGTTTGAGCCCCTATAAACGCGACACGATATAGAAGTGCCTTAAGTGCGATAAAGTCACGATACTCAAACGTCTTGTCCCAGTTACGAAAACACCTGCCCCGCCCTGTTATGGCGGAGCATAGCCAGACCACTCTCTTATTCTGGCCTCATCTCAAGACTTTTTGACGGCAGCCCGCGTTCGATTCGGGCGCCAGATAAGAAATATGGGGCCTCTGTGTTGGGTTTGCCAGAATTACCAGTTCCGAAGCCTTGAGGATCAGCGCGTTATTTCACGTCGCATTTCATCGGATTAGCCTGTTGCTGGCTGACTTCAGAGCAGTCAACGCAACAGACAAAACAGCGTGTCCCGATTGAACGCGGCACGCTGCCTAGAGCCAGCCGCCAAGCTCACGGCGGACAATATGCTCAATCACCTTCATGCCAAGATCACTGTCATTGAGGCAAGGAATGTGGCTGAAATGGCCGCCGCCATTCTCCTCGAAGATCTCGCCCGCTTCTCCGGCGATTTCCTCAAGCGTTTCAAGACAGTCGGACACAAAGCCCGGGTTCATAACCGCGACATTCTTGACCCCGTCCTTGGCCAGCTGCTCCACGGTCTTGTCCGTATAGGGCTGCAGCCATTCTTCCGGGCCGAAGCGGGACTGAAACGTTACCCGCAGCTTGGCTTCGTCCCAGCCGAGCACATCGCGCATCAGCCGTGTCGTCTTCATACAATGGCAATGATAGGGGTCGCCGCGCTTGAAATAGGACTGCGGAATACCGTGATAGGAAGTCAGCACCACATCCGGTTCAAAATCGAGACTGTCCAGATGCTCCTTCACGGACGCGGCCAGCGCATTCACATAGACCGGATCGTCGTGATAGGGCGGCACCGTGCGGATGGCTGGCTGCCAGCGCATCTCCAGAAGCGTCTTGCAGACCACGTCATTGACGGTTGCTGTCGTGGTTGCCGAATATTGCGGATAGAGCGGGAACACCAGGATCCGGTCGCAGCCTTCCTCCTTCATCGCCTTCAGCTTGTCTGGAATGGAAGGCTGGCCATAGCGCATGGCCCAGTCCACCGTCAGGGATCTGCCCTCAGTCCCCAGCATCCCGGCCAGTTTCTCCGACTGGCTGCGCGTGATCGTCCGAAGCGGAGATTCGTTCTTGTCGTGGTTCCAGATCTCGTCATAGGCCTTGCCGGACTTGCCCGGCCGGGTCATCAGGACGATCCCGTAGAGGATCGGATACCAGATCGCCCGCGGCCATTCGATCACCCGCTTGTCCGACAGAAACTCACGCAAATACCGGCGCATGGGCCAGTAATCCGTCGCATCCGGAGTTCCAAGATTGACCAGCAGAACGCCGGCCTTACCGCTTTTCACCGGCGGATGATCCTGTGGCAAATGCAGTTTGCGGAACTCTGCTGCCGTATCAGCAGCAAGAGGTGCGGTCGGATGAACGGTCATGGGTGTGGGATCCCTGAATGCGGTATGGTCTTTTGCCTTACATAGGCCAAGCGGAGGCCAACGCCAATGCGGCAAATATCATACGCGCCACAATCGCGCCGGATCACCTGTGCCCGCATGTTGCGGCCGGCCCCCTATTCAGGCTTTGCCGTCAGCCATAGTCCCTCTCATCGGCAATGACCTTGCCGTCATTGGGCAGCGCGCCGGGAGCCACCAGCTCCACCTCCCCCTTCAACCGGGTGACATCCCGCAAGGTCGCTGCGACCCGCTCCGCAAGCCCGCCGGCCGGGGCATCGCCCGGGGCTTCGGTTTCCACCGACAGGGTCATGGCGTCGGTCTCGCCCGCGCGACTGACCGCCAGGCGTGCCTTGCCGACTTCCGGATGCGCCGCCACGATCTGCGCGATCTGGGCAGGGTCCACAAACATACCCTTGACCTTGGTGCGCTGGTCGGCCCGGCCCATCCAGCCCGCCAGCCGCATATTGGTGCGCCCGCACGGGGACTCTCCCGGCACGATGCATGACAGATCTCCGGTCGCAAAGCGGATCAGCGGATAAAGACGGTTGAAATTGGTGACCACAAGCTCGCCGACCTCTCCGTCGGCCACCGGATCTCCGGTGCCCGGACGGACAATTTCAACAAGATAGTCTTCATTGACGACCATGCCGTCCCGGGCCTCGGTCTCATAGGCGATCACGCCCAGATCGGCAGTTGCATAACACTGACTGACCCGAATGCCCTGGTCCTCATAGTCCTGCCGGAGTGAGGGAAACAGAGCCCCCCCGGACACAAGCGCCTTGGTGATGGAGGAGACATCGCGGCCCTGCTCCCGGCCCCTGTCCAGGAGGATCTTGAGATAGTCCGGGGTGCCGACAAATCCGGCGGGTTTCAAGACCTCGACAGCCTCCACCTGCATATCCGTGTTTCCGACGCCCGCCGGAAACACGGTGCAGCCAAGCGCAACGGCGCCCTGGTCCAGAATGAACCCGCCCGGCGTCAGGTGGTAGGAAAAGGCATTGAGAACAGTGTCGCCCTTGCGGAACCCGGCCGCATAAAGGCTTCGCGCACCGTTCCAGGCATCAAGGCCCGGCGCCTGCGGCTCCCAGATGGGCCCCGGCGACATGAACACCCGCGCGGCCTCCGACAGATCTCCCGCCAGGAACCTGCCAAAGGGCGGATCGGCCTTCTGCCGCTCCATCAGGACTGATTTGCGCAAAACCGGCAAGCGGGCCAGAGCAGACCGGCCGGACACGCCGGCCAGATCCTGTCCGGAGAGCTGCTCCGCCCACCCCGGTGCGGCGGTGGCCGCGTGGGCCAGCAGCTCCGGCAACCGGGCAAAAAGATCCCGTTCACGCTGAGCGGGGTCCTGCCGCTCGCGCGCATCAAACTGTTCGTTGCTCATGGTCTACTCCGCGTGTTCGGCCCCGGGTGCCCGGTCAGGCCAGCCAGCGTTTCCTTCGCTTGTAATGTTTGACATTCCGGAACGACCGGCGGCCTTCGCCGCCAACGCCCAGATAAAATTCCTTCACATCCTCGTTCTCGCGCAACGCCTTGGCGTCCCCATCCAGGACGATCCGGCCCGATTCAAGGATGTAGCCATAAGTGGCGTATTTCAGCGCCACATTGGTGTTCTGTTCCGCCAGCAGAAAGGACACGCCTTCCTTTTCGTTCAGCTGCCGGACGATCTCGAAAATTTCTTCGACCAGCTGGGGCGCCAGGCCCATGCTGGGCTCATCCAGGAGGATCATTTTCGGCCGGCTCATCAGGGCCCGGCCAATGGCGCACATCTGCTGTTCACCACCGGATGTGTAGCCCGCCTGGCTTTGCCGACGTTCGCGCAGGCGCGGGAAATAGTCATAGACCATCTCAAGATCGGCCTTCACCGCCCCATGGCCATCCTTGCGGGTATAGGCACCGGTCAGAAGATTCTCTTCAATAGACAGATGGCCGAAACAATGGCGGCCTTCCATCACCTGAATGCAGCCGCGCCGCACCAGTTCATTGGGGGACAGGGCCTGAACCTCGTCTCTGTCGAACAGAATTGTGCCCTTGGTCACCTCCCCGCGCTCAGCGCTCAGAAGATTGGAGACCGCCTTCAAGGTCGTGGTCTTGCCCGCGCCATTGGCCCCCAACAGCGCAACAATGCCGCCTTTCGGCACGGTCAGGGACACCCCTTTCAACACCAGGATAACGTGGTCGTAGATCACTTCGATATTGTTGACCGAAAGGATCGTCTCCGCAGCCTCCGCCGGGGTCTTCGAACCGGTCTGATCTTCGTCCAGCAGTGCCATTCCATCCTCGCAAGGTTCCACACGCCCCAAAGCTGCAAAAGGGGCTGCAAAGGGCGTCAAGCGCCTCTCCAGTCCGGAGAGGGACGTCCCGGGTCCGGATGGGGGCAGACGGACCGGGCCTGCCGCTCCTTCCGTCCCCATCCCGGCACTTCCGCGTCCAGGCGGAGAGCCTTCAAGTTCCTGCCCTGCCGAACCTGTTGCAATCGGCTGGTCCGGCAAGGCAAGTCCGCCCGTCAGTTCGGGCAGGGTTCCGTGCGCTCCGGCCAGGGCGCATTCTTTTCCGCGTATTCGGCTGCGGCCTTTTCCAGAAGCGGGCGCACCAGATCGGTCATCGGCTCGATCCAGCCGGAGGCCTGGCGCCATTTTTTGCCGTCCCACTCCTGAATGAACACCGGATGGCTGCCCGCATGATCTTCACAAGTCACTTTCATGGGATGGGCAAAACCGGACAGGCCCAGCTCCTTCAGACGGGCTTCGTCCAGATTGAGCGCTTCCAGGCCCATGCGCATGTCTTCACCGGTGATGACTTTCTTGCCGGTGAGCTGCTGCGCACTGCGGATGCCTTCGGCAATGATGACCGAATTCAGGACACCCCGGTTGTAGAGCGTGCCACCGATGGTCTCCGCATCCGTGGAGCTCAGCCCCGCATCAACGACATATTTCCTGATGTCGTCCAGCGCCGGGAAGTCGCCGCCCACGCCGGAGAAGTTCATGGCCTTGTAGCCTTTTGCCCCGGCCCCGCCGGCGGCGGCATCATCGTCACCGGCCGACCACCAGACCCCAATGAACTTGTCCATCGGGTAGCGGATTTTCACCGCTTCCTTGATTGCCGTCGGGTTCATGGCGCCCCATCCCCACATGACCATGTAGTCGGGGCGGTCCCGGCGCACATTCAGCCACTGGGACGACTGGTTCTGCATTTCCTTCACACCAACCGGATATTGCAGCAATTCAAAGCCGTATTTCTCCGACAGCTGTTCCAGAAGCGGGATCGGCTCGCGGCCATATCCGGCATCCAAGAAGATATAGCCGATCTTCTTGCCTTTCAGATTCTCAAGACCGCCTTCCTGCTCGCCAATATATTTGATGGCCACCGAGGCACCGTCCCAATAGGTGTCCGGCACATTGAACACCCAGGGGAAGGTGGAGCCCACCGCCGCCGCCGACAGGCCATAGCCCATGGACAGGACCGGGATCTTGTCGACCCCTGCCTTGGGGATCAGCTGCAGGGTAATACCGGTGGAATAGGGGTTATAGACCAGCGCGCCTTTGCCCTTGGTGGCCTCGTAGCACTCAACTCCCTTTTGGGCGTTGTAGCCAGTCTCGCATTCTTCCAGCGCCAGCTTGACGCCGCCAATGCCGCCATCGCGCTCGTTCAGCATTTTCAAATAGTCATGCATGCCGTTGGCAATGTGAATACCGGACGCGGCGAACGGGCCGGTGCGGTAGGTCAGCAGCGGAACATAATTGGTGTCTTCCGCATAGGCAGCCGGTGTGGCAAGGCCGGACAAGGCGACCCCGCAGACTACCGCCGTTCCCAGCGCAAGTTGCTTGATGCTTTTCATATTTCACCTCCCATGCGGTCCCGGACCACCCGGCACCGCCAGACCAGTTGCGCCATTCCTCACCGGACCGGTCCAAGCCCGGATGGCGTTGCGAAGGGCCTGTCCCGTCAATACGGGAAGGGCCAGACCCTCAGTTTCTGCTTTGCGATCTGCCAGAGCCGGGCGAAACCGTGGGGCTCGACGATCAGGAAAAAGATGATCAAGGCTCCGACAATCATGAAGGTGACATGCTCGACCGTTTCGGCCGCCACGTCGATGCCCATCATGCCGGGAACAAATTTGAGAAAGACCGGCAGGATCCAGATGAAAGCGGCTCCCATGAAGGCCCCGCCAAGACTGCCCAGCCCGCCCAGGATCACCATGAACAGGATTTGAAAGGACAGGGAAATCGAATAGGAAGACGGCTCGGCCGCGTTCAGCCAGAAGAACACCATCATCGCGCCTGCAACACCGCAGATGTATGAGGACACCGCAAACGCCATCAGCTTTGTCTGGAGCGGACGGATGCCCATCAGCTCGGCGGCGATGTCCATATCGCGGATCATCATCCAGGAACGGCCGATACGCCCGCGCAGCACATTTGCCATCAGATAGGCAATCAGTGCGGTGATGCTGAGCACAATGAAATAGCGCACGATCGGTGTGGCCTCGGCGCCCGAGACCACCAGGCCGAAGGCTTCGCGGTGAGGCACTTCAATCGCGCCCGACGCATTGTCATTGTAGAGCCAGGAAATGCGGATAAAGCACCATTCCAGAAAGAACTGCGCCGCCAGCGTGGTCACGGCCAGATAGAGCCCCTTGATGCGCAGGCTCGGAAGTCCGAAAATCGCGCCAATGGCTGCTGAAAACACCCCGGACAACAACACCATCACGATGACATTGGCCTCGGGAAAGATCGTGGTCAGCTTGTAGGCAGCGTAGGCCCCCACACCCATGAACGCGCCCGTTCCGAGAGACAGCTGACCGCAGAACCCCGTGAGCACATTGAGGCCGATGGCCGCCAGCGAAAACACCAGGAACGGGATCATGATCGAGGTGAGGAAAAAGTCATTGGCAAAGAAGGGGATAACCACAAAGGCAAGGAGCAGGATCACCGTCAGGCCGATCCGGTCCTGCAGGATCGGCAGCAGGGCCTGATCCGCCTTGTAGCTTGTCTTGAATTGGCCAGCTTCGCGATAAAACATGAGGTCTTGTCTCTTGTCCGTTAGATGCGCTCGATGATGCGTTCGCCGAAGAGGCCTTGCGGGCGGAACAGGAGGAACACCAGGGCAATGATATAGGCGAGCCAGGATTCAATGCCGCCGCCCACCAGACCACCCCAATAGAGTTCGCCGATCTTTTCGCCGAAGCCGATGATCAGACCGCCGACAATGGCACCGGGTATGGAGGTAAAGCCTCCGAGGATCAGAACTGGCAGCGCCTTGAAAGCAACAATCTCCAGCGCGAAGGACACATCCGAGCGCGCGCCCCACATGATCCCTGTGGCCAGAGCCACCAGCCCGGCGGCAAACCATACGATTGCCCAGATCTGATTCAGCGAGATCCCGACGGAGAGCGCGGCCTGGTGGTCATCCGCCACCGCCCGCAGCGCCCGGCCGATGCGGGTCTTGTTAAAGAAGATACCGAGCGCGGCCACCATGAGAACAGCAATCACCGCAGCAGCGATATCGATATGCTGCAGGATGATCAGGCCGCCATCGCCGAATTCGAACGCTGTCGACCCGGTGGGCAGGCCCAACTCCTCGGTGATCATCTGTTTCGGCTCGCCGCCAAAGACAAATTCGCCGAAACCGATCAGGAAATAGGTCAGACCGATGGTCGCCATCAGCAGAATGATGTCCGGCTGGTTCACCAGCGGCCGCATGACAACCCGCTCCACCCCATAGGCCAGAACGCCCATGGCGACGATTGTCAGCGCCAGCGCCAGATAGGCCGGAACACCGTTTTCATGGAGGCCCACCAGCGTCAGACCGGCAAACACCACCATGATGCCCTGGGCGAAGTTGAACACGCCCGAGGCCTTGAAGATCAGCACGAAGCCGAGCGCGATCAGGGCATACAGAATTCCCGCGACGAAGCCTTCCCACAGGACCTGCAGAAAGAAGTCCGGCATCTGGTACATCTGAACGAAGGGATCGATGAAAATGTCGTAAAGCATGGTCCTGTCCCCTCTAGTGACTGACGCCGAGATAGGCATCGATCACGTTCTGATTGGCCTGTACTTCTTCCGGCGGGCCATCTGCGATCTTCTTGCCGTAGTCGAGAACAACCACCCGGTCGGACAGGTCCATCACAACCCCCATGTCATGTTCGATCAGGGCAATGGTTGTCCCGAATTCCTGGTTCACATCGAGAATGAACCGGCTCATGTCTTCTTTTTCTTCCAGGTTCATGCCGGCCATCGGCTCGTCCAGCAAAAGAAGATCCGGCTCCATGGCCAGGGCCCTGCCCAGCTCCACCCGCTTCTGCAAGCCATAGGGCAGACGGCCCACCGGCGTCTTGCGGATCGCCTGAATCTCCAGGAAGTCGATAATGTCCTCCACCTTGCGGCGGTGCTCGATTTCCTCCTGCTCCGCGGGCCCGCGCCAGATCAGCTGCCAGAAGAAATTGCGGTGCATCTTCAAGGACCGGCCGGACATGATGTTGTCCAGCGTGGTCATGCCCTTGAACAGCGCCACATTCTGAAAGGTGCGGGCAATGCCCTGGCTCGCCGCCTCATAGGGTTTCATCTTGCGCCGCTGCTGGCCGTGCCAGGTGATCGTGCCTTCCTGCGGGTGGTAGAACCCGTTGATGACATTCAGCATGGAGGTCTTGCCGGCACCGTTGGGTCCGATGATTGCGCGGATTTCCCCTTTCAGGATGTTGAAGGAAATGTTGGTGATCGCTTTCACCCCGCCAAAGGAGAGCGACACATTGTCGACCCGCAGCAATTCCTCCCCGGAGGCCGATGCAGCGGCCCCGGCGGGGGCAATCGCCTTGTCGGTTACAAAGGCATTCATTCGGCGGCCTCCTGAAATCCGGTGCCGGGCGCATGCGGGGTCATGTCCCGGATCTCGACCGTTGCCTCAATGGCCCCCTTGCGGCCATCTTCAAAGGTCACTTCCGTGCGCACATGTTTTGAGGACGAGCCGTCATAGAGCGCCTCGATCAGGGGCGCATAGCGGTCGGCGATGAAGGACCGGCGCACTTTCTGGGTGCGGGTCAGTTCGCCATCATCTGCATCAAGTTCCTTGTGCAGGATCAGGAACCGCCGGATCTGCGCCCCGGCCATCATCGGCTCATTGGCAAGATCCCGGTTCACCTGATCCACATGGCTTTCCACCATGCCGTAAACATCCGGATGGGCGGCCAGCTCCTGATAGGAAGCGTAATTGACATTGTTGCGCTCCGCCCAGGAGCCGACGGCCGTCAGATCGATATTGAGAAAGACGGAGACCCTGTCCCGCTCATGGCCGAAAGCAACCGCCTCCTTGATATTGGGGAAGAACTTCAACTTGTTCTCGATGTATTTGGGGGCAAACAGGGCACCATCGGTGAGCTTGCCCACATCTTTGGCCCGGTCGATGATCTTCAGATGGCCGTTCTCGGTGATGATCCCGGCATCCCCCGTATGCACCCAGCCATCGGCCGTCTTGGTTTGGGCAGTGGCCTCGTCATTTTTGAAATAGCCCACAAAGACCCCCGGCGAGCGGTAGAGCACCTCGCCGCTTTCGGCAATTTTCAGCTCCACATCCGGGGCCGGTTTGCCGACCGTATCGCCATAGATCTCACCGTCCGGCTGGAGGGTGATATAGACGCTTGCTTCTGTCTGGCCGTAAAGCTGTTTCAGGTTGAGGCCAAGCGAGCGGTAAAAACGGAAGATCTCCGGCCCGATGGCTTCGCCTGCCGTGTAGCCGACCTTCATACGGGTCAGGCCCATGCGGTTTTTCAGCGGACCATAAACCATCAGCTCGCCAAGCCGGTAGCGCATCCGATCGCCAAAAGCGACCTCCTCACCGTTCAGGATCTTCTCGCCGACCTTGCGGGCAACTCCCATGAAATAGTCGAACATGGCCCGTTTGGTTGTGCCCGCATCTTCCATACGCACCATGATCTGGGTGAGCATGCTTTCAAACACCCGGGGCGGGGCGAAGAAGTAGCTCGGCGCGATCTCCCGCCGGTCTACATCGATTGTATCCAGGCTTTCCGGACAATTGACGCAATAGCCGGCTGTGAAGGCCTGGGCGAGCGAGAACACGTGATCGCCGATCCAGGCCATGGGCAGATAGGCAAGCACCTCCTCGGTCTCGTTGAGGTGATCGAACTTGTTGGCGTTGCGCGCGGACACCGCCAGATTGTCGAAGGAGAGCATCACCCCCTTGGGACGCCCGGTGGTGCCGGACGTATAGAGCATGACGGCAATGTCCTTGCCCGCGGCCTCGGCAAATCCTGCTTCCCAGCGAGCGGCCAGGGCGCCATCGGCCACAAGCAGCTCCCGGCCCTTGTCCTGAACCGCATCATAGGGGTGCAGGCGGCTGTGGTCATAGTCGCGCAGACCGCGCTGCTCATCATAGATGATGTGTTTCAGCCCTGGCACCTCTTCAGTCATGGACAGAAGTTTGTCGACCTGCTCCTGGTCTTCCACAACGGCGAAGGCAACCTCGGCATGGCCCAGCACGTAGGCCATTTCCTCGGCGACGGAATCCGCATAGACCGGCACCGGAATGGCCCCGAGCGCCTGGGCCGCCACCATAGCCCAGTATAGCCGCGGCCGGTTGGCCCCGACAATTGCCACCTTGTCTCCGGGCGCCAGCCCGAGGGTTTCAAGTCCGATTGAAAATGCGCGGATTTCTTCACACACCTCGGACCAGGTCCAGCTTTGCCAGATCCCGAAATCCTTTTCCCGGAACGCGGTCCGGTCTCCGAAAACCGCCGCGTTGCGCAGCAGAATTTTCGGAAAGGTGTCCTCCCCGCGCGCAGACGCGCTGGCCAACCCTACCATGCTTCGTTTCTTCCCTCCGGAGACTGTTCCAGGGGCCGTTCAGCCCGGCCGGACAGTGTCCTGTTTTGAGTTGCCCGCCGCTTCTTGTGACGAAGCTGGCCGGCCATCAAAGCGCCCCGTTTTCGAGGTCATTCTTTCAAGGAGCATGAAACAATCTAAAGCTGCAGGCTTCAACCTCTAAATGGTCAGCTGCAGACAGGAAGCCGGTCCACACTCCTCACCACCAGACGCTAGAGCAGCGGATTTGCAGCATTATGTGCCAATCCTATCGAATTGTTACAAATGCGCTGCGGGTGCGAAATCAAGACCCGAGACTGCAAGCTGCCTCCTCGGCTCTTTTGGGTATCAGACCGCAGGTTTTCAGGCTCGGGCGCCCTCTGCTACCAAGCGCAATTGATGATTTGGCCGTCTGTAAGCAGCTGCTTGTGGACAGCAACCGCTCCAGGAATGAGGTTGCGGCAGGCTGTCGCGAGACATTTTGCCAGGGCTCAATTCAGTGAGCCTGCGGTATTGTTTGCAGCACTTGTTGTGCAGTGCCCTTCGAAAGGCCAGGCTGTCTCTCAATGCCTCTGGCCCGCCTGGACCATTTGAAACTGAATTCATGCGTGGCAGAAGCCACCTGCCGCAGCTTGAGCTCAAAGGATTTTTATTGTGCGCTTTTCGCTGAACCGCCGCCGTTTCCGGGATTTAACCGAGCAGGAAATACTGGCTCTTGCAATTTCTTCAGAAGAGGACGACGCCCGGATCTATCGTCTTTATGCGAACCATTTGCGATCGCTTTATCCTGACAGCGCTCAGCTGTTTGACGGTATGGCCAACGAGGAAGACGGCCACCGGCAACGGCTGATCGACCTGCACCGCGCCCGGTTCGGTGACGTTATTCCGCTGATCCGCCGCGAGCATGTGGCCGGATATTATGCACGCAGGCCTGTCTGGCTGATGCAGAATCTGGGGGTTGAGCGCATTCGCGAAGAAGCGGACGCGATGGAACGGGAGGCCGAAACGTTCTACCGCAAAGCCCTGGAACGCACATCGGATGCAGCGACCCGCAAACTGCTCGGCGATCTTGCCGCCGCAGAATCTGAGCATCGCGATTGGGCAGAAAGCCTTGCCAGAACCCATCTTGATGACGGACACAGAGACCGGGAGAACGAACACGCCCGCAGACAGTTTCTGCTCACTTGGGTACAGCCGGGCCTTGCCGGTCTGATGGATGGATCGGTGTCCACGCTAGCTCCGATCTTCGCAGCAGCCTTCGCGACCCAGGACACCACAACCACCTTTCTCGTTGGATTGGCGGCCTCGGTTGGTGCAGGAATTTCCATGGGTTTCACCGAAGCAGCATCTGATGATGGAGAACTGTCCGGCCGTGGGTCTCCACTCAAACGCGGTATCGCCTCCGGGATCATGACGACTGTCGGCGGCCTTGGCCACGCATTGCCCTACCTGGTTCCTCATTTCTGGACAGCCACGGCGATCGCGTTTGCGGTTGTCTTCCTGGAACTCTGGGCCATCGCCTGGATCCAAAACCGGTTCATGGACACGCCCTTCCTCAGGGCCGCGTTCCAGGTTGTTCTGGGCGGGTCGCTTGTCTTTGCCGCCGGTGTCCTGATTGGCAGTGGCTGAGGCCATCCTTTCCCAACTGGCGGTCCCGACCCGACTTGAAGACGGTCACATCCGTCTTGTCCTTCAGGCAGTACAGCGTCGCCGGACGATGCGCGCCCTCGGCGCGCTTGGCCCCGGTTTCCACCACACTAGAGCATTTCCCAAAAAGTCTGAATCGTCTTGGGTTCCCTTTTGTGGTGAATAGTGATTCAAGCTGAGGGCTGGACAAGGAGGCCAGCCT